>BQMV01000273.1 GCA_022181005.1 Anaerolineaceae bacterium
TGGGCATCTCCTCCGCCAGCGACATGAGCCTTGCTGAATTCGAGGCGCTGGGGCTCACACAATACACCGGCGCATACGTTATGTCGGTCGCCTCAGGCGGACCGGCGGATAGAGCGGGTATCCGCGCAGGCAATTCGCCCACGTCCATCGCCGGCTTACAGGCTGGCGGCGACTTAATCATCGCCTTCGATCACAAACCGGTCAAAACCTTCGACGATCTGATCAGTTACCTCATCACCTCTAAATCTCCCGGCGATACGGTAGTTTTAACTGTATTGCGCGGCGATGCGCCGATGGATATTACAATCACCTTAGGCGAACGTCCATAAACATTGATTGAATCAGCCCCTAGAGATGAAAAAATCTCTAGGGGCTGATCTAATCAAAACGCTCTTCGCGCCAGACATCCGCGCGATTATGGTACCCGGCTTGCTCCCAAAACCCAAGCCGGTCGCGCGACATAAACTCAAGCGACCTCAGCCACTTTGCGCCTTTCCAGAAATAGGGCGTTGCCAAGTCATCGCGCCCGGGAATCAGCCCCACGGCTCCACGCAGCGGATAACCGTGTTCCAGCGTGATCGGTTCGCCATTAAGATGAGTCGCCAGCAAGAAGCTATCTTGCAACGCAACTTCCAGCGGCAAGTTAACGGTAAACCCGTATTCGGCGTGTTGCATCACATGCGTAGCGGAAGGTTTGACCTTGATCAGCCCCAGTTCCACCATCATTTTTACTGAAACGCCCTCCCAAATCATATCAAATTTACTCCAACGCGTCACACAATGAATATCCATTTGAACCTTGACGCGCGGAAGGTCGTTGAATTCAGCCCACGTCCAACGCTTCTCTTCTTCCACTTCGCCCCATACGCGAAAATCCCAAACAGCGGGATTAAAACTCGGAACGGGTCCGTAATGTAACACGGGAAACTTAAACGTCAACGACTGTCCCGGCGGGAGCCGCCTTTCTTTGCGGACGCGCTCTTCTTCTTTGCGGCGGTCTTGTCCTTCCGTAGCAACCATGATCGCTCCTTCGACGCGAGATTATAACAAGTTTGCCTGAAACGCATCCGCTAAGTTTATAATGGGAAGTCGGCGGGAACGCCGATTTGTCGGAGGGGAAATGTTTCAATTGAAATTGCAACAAGAGGACGAACTTGGCATGCAGGCAACTCGTTAAAGGCAGTATAATGCTTCGCCGAAAAGGTATTCAATGTTAAAAAGTTTTGTCAAAATGTTCGGGGGCGACCCCAGTAAGAAAACTATCGCGCAGTACGGCGGCGCCGCCGCGCAAGTCAACGATCTCGAAGCGGATTTCGAGACGTTATCTGACGACGCACTCAGCGCCAAAACAGACGAATTCCGTGCGCGGCTCGCCGAGTTAATCGGGGATACGGAGGACCTGTCGGAGAAAGAACAGGCTAAAGTCTGGCAAGACGCGCTAAGCGACATCTTACCGGAAGCGTTCGCGGCAGTGCGCGAGGCTTCGAAACGCACTATCGGTTTACGCCACTACGATGTGCAGTTAATCGGCGGCGTAGCGCTCCACAAAGGCTCGATCGCTGAGATGCGCACCGGCGAAGGGAAAACGCTCGTCGCCACCTTGCCAATCTATCTTAACGCTTTGCTTGGTAAAGGCGTGCATCTCATCACGGTCAACGATTATCTAGCGCGGCGCGATGCGCGCTGGATGGCTCCCATCTTCAACATGCTGGGCTTGACCGTCGGCGTGCTGCAAATGGCGGCAACGACTGAAAACGGCAAGAAAGCGTTTCTTGTCGATCTGGAACGCGAATCGCAGCACGAAGATCAACATCAGTTGCGCTTGGTAGATCGCCGCCTCGCCTATGAAGCCGATGTGACCTACGGAACCAATTCCGAGTTTGGCTTCGATTATTTGCGCGACAACATGACTATGCGACTGGCTGATCGCGTACAGCGCGGACATCATTATGCTATTGTGGACGAGGTAGACAACGTGCTAATTGACGAAGCGCGCACGCCGCTTATCATCTCCGGTCCCGCTTCAGGGAATTTGGAGTGGTATGGAAAAATGTCGCAGGTGGTCAAACAACTCAAGCCCGAAGATTATGAACTCAACGAAAAAGATCAGAACGCCTCGCTCACCGAAACGGGATTGATGCACGTTGAGCAGATCTTGGGACAACCGCTGGCGGATCCCGACAGACCGGAAGATGTAACGCCCGAGCAAGCGCGTCTGCGCGGTTACCTCGAACAAGCCATGCGCGCTCAATTCATCTTCCATCGCAACAAGGATTATCTCGTACAGGGAGGCAAGGTTATCATCGTAGATGAACACACCGGGCGGCTCATGCCAGGCAGACGCTGGAGCGACGGTTTACATCAGGCGGTCGAAGCTAAAGAAGGCGTGAAAGTTGAGCCCGAAAACGTGACGTATGCCACCGTCACCTTGCAGAATTATTTCCGTATGTATAAAAAATTAGCGGGTATGACCGGCACCGCATTGACCGAAGCCGAAGAATTCAGCAAGATTTACAACCTCGAAGTTCACTCGATCCCGCCGAACCTCGAATATCAGGCGTTTGGCGGCAACGCGCCGCTAATCGAGATCAAAACCAAGGACAAAGACGGTTACGCGTTAGCCTACTTCGCCAAACGCGGCGACAATGAACGCGCGCCGCTCTTCTATCGCAGGCAAGATTTTCCCGACGTCATCTATAAGACGATCGAATCAAAACTACGCGCTATTGCAACGGAAATCATCCGCGAGCATGTGCGCGGACGCCCCGTCTTAGCCGGCACAACCTCCGTCGAAGCGTCGGAAAAGCTTTCAGAGCGCCTGAAAGCCGACTCGGTGCGGCGGTTGCTGCAAGTGGCGCTTGTGCGTCATACTTGGATGCAAGCAAATCATCGCGAGGAAGACGGACGGCTCATCGCTGAACTTCAGCCGTTTAACGAAACGCTTGAGAAGATTTCGCCGGACGCACTGCGGAAGTTTATCCAACCGTTCGGCATGACAAGCATCAACCCTGAAGATCCGAACAATATCGCCGTAACGCTTAAGATTCTTCGGTTGGATGAAGCGGATAAGAACCGACTGAAGTCGGCGCTGCAAGGCGGCGTTCCTCATCAAGTATTGAACGCGCGTAAGCATACCGAAGAGTCTCAGGTGATCGCGGGGGCGGGCGCATTCGGCGCGGTCACTATCGCCACCAACATGGCGGGGCGCGGCGTGGATATTAAACTCGGCGGCGAAATCGCTGAAGAAGTCATCAGCGCAGTCAACCGCGTATTGCGTAAAGTGGGCTACGAAGACCCGTTCGACATGTCGCTTGAGGAACGCCGCGTAGCGTTGCAACAAACCGACCCGTCTGCCTTTAGCATTTACGACGCGGAAATCAAACTTTTCCTGCAATACTTTGAGGACATGGAGCGCGTCAAAGAACTGGGCGGTTTACACGTAGTCGGCTCGGAACGGCACGACGCGCGCCGCATTGACAATCAGTTGCGCGGACGCGCCGCGCGGCAGGGCGACCCCGGCTCTTCGCGTTTCTACCTTTCGCTTGAAGACGACCTCATGCGCATTCAAGGCGGCTCACAGGTAAGCGGACTTATGGACCGCATGCGTGTGGACGAATCGCTTCCGCTCGAAGCGGGCGTGGTCAGCCGCGTAATCGAACAAGCCCAACATCGCATCGAAGGCGCGAACTTCGATGTGCGCAAGCATCTGCTAGAATACGACGATGTGCTTAACAAACAACGCGAGCAGATCTACAATCAACGCGATCGCATCTTCGTCAAAGCAGACCTGCGCGAGGATGTGACAACGCTTCTTGAAACCGAAGTCGCTCAACGCGTCGAAGCGGAGATGGCTGACGAAGAGGGACCGTGGAAATTGATCGCTTGGCTCGAGCAGGTGCAACCGCCGTTTATGACGGGAGAGCGCCTGTTCCCTAGTTTCGGCTTATCTCTGTTGCTGCGAGAACTTTCCGAACCTACCCGCCTTTCTTCCGAAGCCCTCAGCCTGATCGTCCGCGCTGTCGAAGCCGAGAACGCGCATCACCTGCGCGCAATTGAAACGCTAATTGACAACAGCGAAGGGGCGCTCAATGCGCAAATCGACTCGCGCAACGACGCCGTAGACGCATTCTTTGAAAGCCTGCGCGAGCGAGAAGACGCTCCCCGCCCGCAAAAACTCCTAGAGGAACTTAACAACCTGATCGGAATGTCGTTGCGTCTCAGCGGCGAGCAATTGCGCGCGCTAAGCGAAGAGCCTGAGAATGTCAAAGACGACGTCCAAGGGATGATCGAAGCCCAATTGACCAGCGCGTATATGGCGCGCGTCATCGCCGCCGCGCAAAATCGCATCGGCGAATCGCTCGGCGAAAAATTTCAGATCGCCAACTGGGACGACGCCGCCGACCAGATCATCGAAGCTTCACAAGCCGCCCTGGAACGCCGCCGCGAACGATTAAGCGATCAAATTTCACGCGACCTTGAAACTCTTATGCCGCCCGAGATCAACGAAAGCAGCAAACTGCAATTACTGCTCTCGCTCTCGCAAGGCGCGCGCACAGTTTTCGATCAGAAAACTCACCGTCAAGTCAAACAAATCTTTTCGCGGTTCAGTTATATCTTCCTCATGGCGCAACTGCTCGACGGACGCGATCAAGAAGAGATTACAGACGAGGTATTAGAACATCTCGAAGAAGCGGAAGAAGCGTTGCGCGTCGCTTGGGGCGAGCGCGAGTTCAATCGTCTCTCAGCTAACGCGCAAAAACTGGCGGATTTCGGCGTTGCGGCAAAGAACGCTTTCGGCGAGGAAAGGTTAAGCGAATCAGCCGCCGCTTTGAACGAAACAGATCGCGAAGCGTTAGTCGAAGCGATCGGACGTTACGCATTGAACGAAGCTCATCGGCAATTATTGCTCAGCGCCACAACCGAATTATGGGTAGATTATCTAACGCGCATCGAAGCCCTACGCGTTTCCATCGGCTTGGAAGCGTACGCGCAACGCGACCCATTGGTGCAATACAAAGCCCGCGCTTCCGAAATGTTCGCTCAGCTAGTAGAAGACATCCGCGGGCTGGTGATCAGCCGCATCTTTGTGCATCAACCGCGACCGGTCGAGATTACGCCGGTAGAACTTTCAGACGCGCGCATAGAAACGCGAACCGTAAGCATAGATCAAGAGAGAAAGAAAAAGCGACGCAGACATTAACCGTTATGAACATCGCTAACCGAGTTACCGCCGCGCTCAATCTTTACCGGGCGCTCCCCAAAGTGGAATTGCATCGTCATTTGGAAGGCTCGTTGCGACTTACCACCATGCTTGACATTGCGCGTCAGTACGAGTTGACGATCCCTTCAAGCATCCTGCGGTTAAGCGCGCTGGTGCAAGTCAACGAAGAAGATCAACCTACTTTCCAAAACTTCCTCAGTAAATTTACCACCCTGCGCCTGTTTTACCGCTCGCCCGAAGTGATCCATCGCATCACAAGCGAAGCGATCGAAGACGCGGCAAAAGATAACGTTCAATATATGGAGCTGCGTTTCACCCCGGTCGCATTAAGCCGCGCGCAAAGTTTTCCGCTCCGCGACGTTATGGGATGGGTAATATCCAGCGCCAAGGAAGCGTCTACTAAACATAAGGTTACGACGCGACTGATCGCTTCTGTGAATCGTCACGAAAGCGTCGAACTCGCCGAACAAGTGGCGCGGCTGGCAGCGGATCATATGCAAGACGGGCTTGTGGGGTTAGACCTCGCAGGCAACGAGGCAGATTTTCCGGCGCAGCCTTTTTACGGAGTCTTTAAAGAAGCAAAGCAGGCAGGCTTACATATGACCATCCACGCGGGCGAATGGGGACCCGCCGAGAACATCCGCGA
The DNA here is from genome assembly GCA_022181005.1 of Anaerolineaceae bacterium. GTDB lineage: Bacteria > Chloroflexota > Anaerolineae > Anaerolineales > Villigracilaceae > Defluviilinea. The sequence continues at coordinate 5,868 of BQMV01000273.1, forward strand.
AGCCATCGAAATCATCGGCGCCGAGCGCATTGGTCATGGCGTGCGCGTCTTGGAAAACCAAGCCGTCGTCGCGTTGGCGCGCGAACGCCAGACTGCGTTTGAAGTATGCAT
>BQMV01000274.1 GCA_022181005.1 Anaerolineaceae bacterium
CCCGATGTACGCATGTGTATCAACGCAGTGACGATTGAGCCTTTGGAGGGCTATTCTCCTTATTTTTTTTATGATCCGGCGACCACCCCGATCTACACTCTTTCCCTACACGACGCTCTTCCGATCTAAAATTCTGCGGAGGGGTCGCCTCCGCAGAATTCTCAATTATCGTCATCGTTGTCATTATCGTCGCTGTCGTCGTTGTCGTCGCTGCCATCATTATCGTCGTTGTTGTTATCGTCGTCATTTGAATTCAAACCATCGTCATCGCTCGATTCATCTTCCTTGAAGACTATCTTCGTTACAATGAATACGCCGTTTTCGTCGAAAAATCCTTCGAGAGTAACCGCCGCTCCCATAACGGGAGTTCCGACCATTTGACTCCTGCTCATATTTGCAGGAACTCCATTGATCGTCCAAAAATCGCCGGCTAGAACGTCCAAGTTTCCATCGAAAGGTTCATCAGGGGTCTTGGTCGCGGCGATATTCGGCGCATCGTCCTCGTTTGGTTGGTCGTCCGCTTCAAAGGGATTGTCTTCAACATCGGGCAGGCTTGCTCCCGCTGGGAGAAATTCAATATCCGATGCTAATACAGAACCATCGGGTTGTGTCACTCCTTGCACACGCACGGCAGAGTTAACCGGCACAGGTTGAGGCGGCAAGCTTGTTTGAGACGTCGTGACGACTCGCACTCCGGCGACCAGCCATCCCGTCTCGCTCTGACGCGCGACCAATCCGTTAAACGACACGTCGGCAGAACGTCCATTTGCGAACAATTCGCGCAATTCTCCGATTCGTTCATTTTGATGTTTTACCTTCAGCGCATTGCGTAATTCGGGATTCAGCGCGAATGCCTCCTGCAAATTCTCCCATGAGCGCTTAGCAGGGTATAAATCGTCGCCAGGCAACAAAGTAGACGCCGCGCCTGCCAAACTCGCACTGCTAACAAACGCAAAGACAAGAGTCGCCAATGTGAATGCAAGCCTTCGCAAGGATGCAAACCAACCAAAACGAACAGCCGATTTATTATTAGTTTCTCGCATCTCAGCGGCGCGTTGCAACACTTTCGCGCGATTCCTTCTCATTACATCAACCGAAGGACCAGACGCAGACATTTCCTTTGCGAGGAACGAGGTTTCGAGAAGCGGGTATAGTTCGTCGGCATATTCCGGATAGCGTAACAGAACAGTTTCGATCTCCGCGCCGTTTTCAATTTCACGCAAACAGGTTTCTAACACATCGTATAAATTATCCATGAATTACCTCGCCGATCTGCCGCTGGAGCGACGCCAGCGCCCGGAACTGGAGAGCCTTTACGGCATTTACATTTTTTTCCATGCGCGTCGCGGTCTCTTCGAGAGAATAACCTTGCCCGAACCGCAACGCAAGCACATGCTGTTGTTCTTCTGTCAACAAAGTCAGCGCAGCCCGCATAACGCGGGCATCTTCGCGCGAATCTACGCATGTGGAAATGTCCGAATTTTGATCCGCCATCGATTCAGACAATTCCGATACCGGACGCCGATATTGCTTGCGCAAGTGATCATTGACCGCATTAGAGGCGGCGGCGATTAACCAACCTTTTAAACTAGTTTGCGGACCTCGGCGTTTATTCACCGCTTCAAGCAGCTCCATGAACACGTCGCTCGCGAGGTCCTCAGCGAGCTGATCGTCGTCTACGCGATAACGAACATAGCGATAGACCTCGGGAAAATATCGGTCATAAATCGCGCCTACAATTTGCGAATCTAAATTTTGCAAATTAGTCAACGCTTGCGTGTCGTCAAATTCAGTCATGATTACTCGCAAGCGCAAAAAACAATAACCTAGGGGAGAAAAGTCTCATAAATAGGGGTATCAGGTAGATGGCAGCTCGTCCGGCGGAGTTTACCATCCAGACGAGCCGTCGCACATCTCTCAAATATTATAACAATCAATCATCATCGTTATCATCGTCATCATCATCAGCATCATCGTCATCGTCGTCATCGTCGTCATCATCATCATCATCATCAGCATCATCAGCATCGTCGTCAGCATCGTCGTCAGCGTCGTCATCATCATCAGCATCGTCGTCAGCATCGTCGTCAGCGTCGTCGTCGGCATCGTTGTCTATCTTCTCGATCTCAAGGGCAGAAAGGGTTCCATCGACATTTACCGCGATCTCAATCTCGACCTGGTCTCCAACCGCAACAGCGTCCTCGAACTTAGTGAAACTTGTAATTTGATACATAACGCCGCCAATCATGACCGAGTCGGCTGCGAGAGATTCAACCACGCCAAACACTTTATCCGCATCGTCATCATCGTTGACATGATCGTCCGGCGCAACGAAAGATTCGATCTTCAGCGCGACTACCGCGTTATCTGAAGATACCTTTCCTTCCGCTTTAACGAACGCGCCAATCGTGACATTCGAAGCCATCGCTATTGCGGGGTCAACCGTAATCGTCTGCCCGCTGACAACCCACTGGTTTCCATTTATGGATTCCACGATTCCTGTGAAGACAACCTCCTTTGCCAGCGCCTTGGGAGCGACTTCTAAAGCGGGTGACTGAGAGAGCGTCTCGCCGCAGGCGCTGAGCAGGTATGCGCCGATAAGCCAAAACGAAATAAGGGTAAACCGATTGATTTTGAACATTTTGCCTCCGAGAAAATTTATGGTTTCAACTTTATAGTCGCCGGAGGAGAGGAAAAGTTACGGGTATGAAAAATTATGCAAAGCGCGAAATTATCCGCAACGCTTGAAGCCTAACGGTTCTCGCGCCGCCTTCGTCCAACTGCGAGACAGAGAGAGATCGTTATTCCCCAGATTCTGTCTCGCGCTTCAATTCTCTTCAATTCTCAAACCTACTTTCCCAAGATAGCGTTTCTCTGAGGGTTGGGTTAGGCTGTATGTCGCCAGCCATTGCCGAGCTTGATGATTATCGCGATCTAGGGCAACGACCATTTCCAAGCAATTTTCAACTTCTTCATACTTGCCTTCAGTGACAGCCAGCCGCGCCGCCATCATTAATTCTTTAATCTGCGCTTGTTTTAAACGGCGATCATGCAAATCCGCTTTCTCGCTTCTACGGAATAATAGAACCGCATAGATTTCAGTTGCCACAGCCAGAAAAATTCGGATGATAAAGAGCAGCGGGATGCCCCAGGCTGTCATGAGCACGCCAGCCAAAATAGGGCCGGCAACAGCGCCGCCATCCTCGCCCATTCCCATGATGCCCATCATCTGCGCTCGACGAGACGGATCGGCGTCTGCCGTTCGAGACATCATCAGACCCCACGCGGGACGAAAAGCCGCCTTCCCGGCATCGTCAATTAGTTTGCCCGCTACTATGCCCGCCAACCCTGGCGAAACGAGATAAAAGAAGGATGAAACAGTATTAGCGACTCCTCGAATCGCGAGAACAAGTTTGCCGCTTACATGGTCTGCAAGCCAGCCAAATAGAGGACCAGAAATTAAAATGATTACAGTCGAAGCAGTGTAAATCATCCCAGTTTGAGCGGTGTTAAGTCCTGCATATTCAGTAGCCAGAATGGGAAAGATACCTTTTAGCATGTTTGCTGTTCCGGAGATAAGAAAACCAAGCAAGGCAAAGGACAACAGAGGCACAGGCGCTCTCTCCGCTTTGAACCGTGAAGGATTAGAAACGGTTAATGCAGGCTGGTTAGCGCAATTATCATAGCTCGAAGACGCGTTTTTTATAGACCTATCCAACATGACCGGCTCTGTTCGCACCCACCGATAAACGATGTACAAAGGCAGAAATGAGAGCAAACAGGCAACGACAAAAACAACATCATAGTTAGCCGCAGCGATCGTCAACAGGATTCCAGCCAGCGTTTGACCAAAAGAAGCCGCCACGCTCTTTGCGGTTACATACCATGCAAAAGACGAGCCTATCGCCTTTTTACCGCCATGAACCGCAATCAGGGCGCTGGACGATGGATCGCGCAACGCATTAGCGGCGCCATGTAATATTCGAATAGCAAAGAGTTGCAAAGGTCCGCCTGCCAACGCCAAACACAACGCTACGCCCGTGCGCATACAAATAGCGATAGTAAGCCCGTGTTTTAAACCGATGCGATCAACAAGCCATCCGGTGATCGGCTTTAGAATCAAAGAGATCGCCGATTCCAAAGAGATAAGCAATCCTATCTGCGTCAAACTCATCCCTAAATGATAGGCGTAAAGCGGAAGGGCAAAACTGATCAGACCAAAGCTAAGGCGGCTAAAAAAGCCCTCGGCTACAATTGCGGCGACAGCAAAGTTGACAGCGGGTTGTTTACCTTCGTCTTTAAACTGCATTGATTCTTCTTGTAATTGTTTCATCGTTTCCTTGGCAGGTGTATTGTTCCGAATTAGCCGCCACGCCAGATTAGCGGTTGACTCCTCATCATTAAGCCGGCAATTGTTCCAATTCGCGCTGAGGGATGGCAGACAGCAAAGGCAGATCAAGGGAACGCCGCCCACGAGCGTAATCCTCAATATAATTTGCTATAAAATACGCGGCGTTCGGCACGCCTTTATAACCGGGGAAGAAGTTCAAATCCACTACCGTAGGACCGTTGGGACCTTCGATTACATCCAGACCATATAAGCCCAAACCAAACGCCTGACCACATCGCAGAGCGATTTCTCGAACCTCAGCGCTGACCGAGCATGGTTGACCCGGTTGGCTAAAACTAATCGCCGAAAAGGGCTTGCGGACAGCAAAGACTTCCTCGCCTACAACATATACTTTTAGATCCTCTCCACTGCCCCAGATATATTCATGGACTAGCATCGGGCTTACCGGCGCAGGCACAGTTGCTAATTCATCTGAATTATGCACGATGTGGATTCCTGCGCCGCGATGTCCGCGATAGGGCTTAATGACCAGCGGATGCGCCTCAACTTCGGAACGTAATAGGGTCAAATCACCGGTTACCCATGAGTTCGGCGCCGGGATACCCGCTTCACGCAAACGCCTTGAGGCTATAATTTTGTCCTGCGCAGCGACCGAAGAAGGGTACGGATTAAGAAAGCGCGCTCCTTGATCGTGCAAAACGCCCGCCAGACTCAGCGACAACTCTGTATGCGACTTAAGGAGGTATAAGTCGTGCTCCACGCTCAAGCCATCGGAACGGAGAAGCATTTCCTCCGCAATACCCGTCTCTATCTGAAAGCCACGTTGGGTTAGAATATCGAACGCTTCTAAAAGAACCGGGCTTGATACCGGCGGAACGCGACGAACAAGCATGAAATATAGTTTCATAATTCACGAACCTTCTATTTTGGTTTTTTCTCGCAACAATTCGCGGGTTTGGCGGCGGACAAACAGCGAGATATACGCGGTCACTGCAGCGCTATGAAACCCAGCCGCAACTTTATAGGCAGTTTCACGAATCTGAGCCAGAAACACTTTGCCATCCAAATCATGCCAAGTCTGTTCAATGATATGGCTCAGATCGTCTTCGCTTATGCTCGTCAAGCTTGTTATATTCCTTACAATTGCGTCCATTGCGGTTTTCTTTTGAGTTTTATGAAATTTATCCGGTTCAGCAAACAGTCTTTGCTAAAAATAAGGATTGATAATCGTTGGATTGTGAGACAATTTCAGTCTTGCCGGCGCCATTTTCAGGCTGAAAACAACAAGCCCATATCATTCGATCTAATTTCAACAACACGTTGCCTCGATGCCAACCATTTGCAAATTGCCTCCAGGCATCGGCTACACGGCAGCCCAAGCCCTGACTGGAATCCAGCTTACAGATTCGGTTTAATGCAGAGGCGACGCCAAAGAACTTAACCTCGTACTGCAAATCGGCAGAAGAGGGATCGGCTGGATCGTCAAAATAAAAAGCCGCAGCAGCCGCCAGAGCCAGATGTTCGGGATGCACCCCAGCTTCTTCTGCCAGATGTGCCGCGCCTATTAGACGGTCATCTGCGCTCAACTTGCGCCAAGGATCTCGTCCAACGCGCGCAATCGGATCAT
>BQMV01000275.1 GCA_022181005.1 Anaerolineaceae bacterium
CGCGCAGCGACGGGTTGCTCTGGCTTGCGTTGGCGGGCTTGACTGTTGTGTGGAACGGCAGATATTCTTTGCCTCGGCGAAAGGCGCTTCTAGCAGGCGCTCTTATCCTCGTGGGATACGTTCTTGTAATGGGCTTTTGGCATTACCGCAACTACACGCTGTTTGGCGCTCTCCTCGCGCCCGGCAGCGGACGCTTGTTATGGCTCGAGAATTACAATCAAACTTTCATCTATCCGCCCGATTTGCTTACCCGCGCATCTTTTTTACAGGCTGGCTGGGGCGCCGCGCTGCAGAATCGCGTTGTTGCGTTCCAAGCGAATCTGAGCAATGCGTTTGCCGCGCAAGGCGAGATCTTTTTGCTTCCATTTATTCTATGGGGACTGTGGCGTTTACGAACGGATGCGCGTGTGCGCATTGCGGTTGTTGGGTGGCTGGCATTGTTCGCGGCGATGACTGTGATATTTCCCTTTGCCGGCTCGCGTGGAAGTTTTTTTCATGCCGGGGCGGCGTTTCAGCCGATGTGGTGGGTCGCCGCGCCGGTCGGTTTAAATGCAGCGCTTTTATGGTTGCGCGCGCGGGGTCAATTTACGGATGAATATGCGCCGCATATCTTTCAGGGAGTTCTTATTTTAATAGCCGCATTGATGACGCTGTATCTCGTGAATGTCCGTGTTGCGGCGGGGGGCTGGGCGCAGGATGATGCGATCTACGCGAAGCTGGAGCAAGCGCTGCAGGAAAGCGGAATCCGCCAAGGCGACGTTGTGATCGTTCGTAATCCGCCGGGTTATTTCATCGCGTCGAATCGTTTCGCAGTGGCGCTTCCGTTCGGCGATGAAGCGACAATTTTGTCGGTAGCCGAAAAATTTAACGCACGCTATTTGATTCTTGAAGCGGATGGCGTTTTTGAGGAGATACAAGATTTATATGATCAGCCGAATGGCAGCTCGGCATTTATGTATTTAGGAGAAGTGGATGACGCGCGCCTCTATCGCATCGTTCCCTAAATTTAACCAGCTGGTTACGATTGCGCTTGCCGCTCTCTTGCTGGTATCGTATTACTTGCTTGCGAGCGCGTTGTTGTTCAGCGTGGGCTTTCCGTTAGACGATGCGTGGATTCACTTAACCTATGCGCGCAATTTCGCTGAATATGGCGAATGGGCGTTTAGGCTTGGCGAGCGTTCGGCAGGCTCAACTGCGCCGTTGTGGACGTTCTTGCTTTCGCTGGGCTATGTCCTTCAACTTGCGCCATATCTTTGGACATTTTTTCTCGGCTGGCTTACATTAACGCTTCTGGGAATTTCCGCTGAAATAACGGCGCGCAAGTTTTTACTGTCGTATCGTTCGCGCATCCCTGAGGTTGGATTATTCTTCGTCGCCGCATGGCATCTCACTTGGTCGGCTGTTTCGGGCATGGAGACGCTCTTGCACGGAGCGCTGATCTTCATTGTGCTTGCCGCATTAAGCGTAGGTTCGCGCCGTTATCTTATGCTTGGGGCGTTGGCTGGCTTGAGTGTTTGGACGCGACCCGATGGCGTGACGCTGCTTGGTCCGCTTCTCTTGATTGCTCTGCTTACGGCGAAGTCGTGGCGTACGCGCGGCGCGGGCATCCTGAAGGTCGGGCTCGGTTTTGGCGCGTTGTTCCTGTTCTACTTGCTTTTTAATCTAGCGCTGTCGGGGCATCCGCTGCCGAACACGTTTTACGCTAAACAAGCCGAATACGGAAGCTTTTGGATGTCGAAAACGTTAGAGGAACGAATTGGCGAATACCTTTTACCTATCTTTGCCAGCCCGTTCTTGATCCTTGTGCCCGGGGCGCTATTGTGGTTAAAGAAGATGATTGTCGTGCGGAATTGGGGCGCGCTGACGGGGCTAGTCTGGTGTATTGGCTATATAGCAATATACTTTACGCGCTTGCCAGCCTATCAGCATGGACGGTATATCATACCGGCGTTGCCGATTTTATACTTTTGGGGCGCGATGGGCTTTATCGAATTCACGCATCGCGTCAACGCAAACAAACGGATCGTGTTCCTGTGGAGGAGTCTGCTGATCGCTGCATGTGCGGCGTTTACGTTTATCGGCGCGCAGCAAAATGCTCGCGACGTCTATTGGATTGAAAACGAGATGGTTGCAACCGCGAAATGGGCTGCGCGAAACCTCCCGTCGGAAGCGACGTTTGCCGTTCACGATATCGGCGCTATGGGGTATTTTACCGACAACCCCTTGCTGGATTTGGCGGGGCTTATTAATCCTGAGATAATTCCCTTTATCCGCGACGAAGCGCGATTGGCGACGTATCTCGACGCGCATTCTGTTGATTATTTAATCGCGCTTCCAAGTTTTTACCCCGAGCTTACATCAGGGCGAGAGACGGTCTTTAAGAGCGGCGTTGGAAACGACAGCTCGTTCGGCGAGCGCATGGTTATCTATCGTTGGCGTTAGCGGCGACGCGAAGCCGGCGCGGAAGCGCAGCGCGTAGATTAATTGCCCGAACGCGTCTCTTGTGCTATACTCGTTTTTACTTGATTAAAGAGAAATTAATGGACAAAATTACATTGGTTGTCGCGGATGATCATCCATTGTTCCGTCGAGGCGTTGTAGACACGTTGTCGCTGGAGAGAGATTTTCATGTGATCGCTCAGGTGACCGACGGCGACGAAGCGTTGGAGAAGATTATTGCGTTGAAGCCGACAGTCGCTATTTTGGATATTAATATGCCCGGGTTGAACGGTCAGCGGTTGACGCATCGCTTAAAATCGGAGAATTCTTCCACACATGTTATCTTGTTAACCGGGTACGACAGCGTTGAGCAAGCGATTCACGCTATGATCGCCGGCGCTAGCGGCTACTGTGTGAAGGACACGACCCCGATCGAATTGACGCGCATTGTGCGAATGGTAGTGGATGGGAAATATGTAGTTGAAGGCAACGTGTTTAACCGTCGAGAGCTTAATGATTGGATCGAAGATCGAATTGAAGGCGCGCGGCGCATATACAGGGAGCCGGGCGCGTCATTTCATCCGCTTTCCGACCGGGAAATGGAAGTGTTAGTCTACGTAGTGCGCGGAATGAGCAATAAAGAAATCGCGAGTCAGCTTGGCATCAGCCATCAAACGATTAAGAATCATGTCACTGCCATCTTGCAGAAGTTTGGCGTGGAAGACCGCACGCAAGCGGCGGTTTACGCGCTGAAGCGCGGTTGGATTAATTTTCAATCAGGCGAAAAATAGGAGCAGCAAAATCTTATGGCAACCGATGAACATGCCACAGGCGAATTAAATCTCGGCGCAGAGCTTGAAGATGCGCAGCGTTCGCTGCGCGAAATTACCTTGATGATCGAACAAAGTCAGGGAGAAGTATCTAAACTGTCGCAGCGCAACGCGGCGATAACGACGCATCTACAGCAAATACAAGGGCAGATTGGGACTATGCCGCAACAAGAGATACGAACCGCATACGACTCTGCTCTTGATGCGCAACAGCGTTTGTTTGTAATGCGGGGGCAGTTGGAGAAACTTCAGAGCGAGAAGAGTCAAATGGAACGCTTGCAAACCATCTTGGAACGCGTGCGCGCCATGGCTGGCAATTCGGGCGCTGCGGTTGCCTCAGGCATCGGGAAAAGCCCGATGGCGAACGTTGAGATGTTGGTTAATGCGCAAGAAGCCGAGCGGCAGAGACTATCGCGCCAAATGCACGACGGTCCTGCGCAAGCCTTGTCTAATTTTATTCTGCAAGCCGAGATTGCCATGCGTTTGATGGACGTGGACGTGAATCAAGCGCGGGATGAATTGAGCGCGTTGAAAGCGTCTGCGATGGGCGCCTTCCAGAAAGTGCGAAATTTTATCTTCGAATTGCGTCCGATGATGCTCGATGATCTGGGTTTGTCGCCGACGATTCGCCGCTATGCCGATGCATTAAAAGAGCAGACTGGATTCGACGTTGGCGCGACTGTGACCGGCAGCGAACGTCGGCTCGAACCGTATGTAGAAATTATGTTGTTTCGCGCGATTCAGGAATTGATCGGGAATGCCCTGCGCCATGGGCAGGCGACACAGGTGAAGATATTGCTGGATATGGGCGAAGACCGCATCCGTGTAAGCGTAGACGATAACGGGCAAGGATTTGACGTGAACGCTTACGAGCAAGGCAAAGGTTTGGGCTTAAAGTTAATCCGTGAACGCGCGGAGATGTTGGGCGGCAGCTTTGACGTAGACAGCCAGCCCGGAGCGGGCGCGCGCATTTCCTTCACGGTTTCCGCGCATTCATAGATTTGGGGGAAATCTTAGAGCCTCGCCCTACTTTTTTGTTAATTCGGCGCGCTTTTCAAGGTTTTTTTGTTTATTAATTATGCTGTATAATATTCCATCAAAGACATTCACGGCTTGACGACGGGGCGTCAAGAGAGGAGACCTTATATGCGTCGCGGAAGGTTATTAATTTTCGTTGTGTTAATTCTGGCGGTGGGCGCGGCAGTGTTATATGCTGTTGTCAGCCTGCTTCCAGGGATGGGCTCGCAGTCGTCGGCTCAAGAGCAGATGCCCCTCACTGAGATTTATTACGCCGCTCAGCGGATTCCGCAAGGCTCGGAAATCTCTGCGGATCTCTTGGGCAAATTTTCTATCCCTTCCGATAAAGTTGCCGAAGTAATGTTCACTGTAGGCGAAGAGGCGAATCTGATAGGTCAAAGCGCGCGCGTCGCGCTTGAGCCGGGCGTAGTGATCACCTCCGCGATGATAGGCGAACAAGTTGAAATTACGGGACCCGCGCATGCTGTGCAGATTCCGACGGGCATGGTGGCAGTCGCCATACCGGCATATCGCTTGACGACAGTGGGTTACGGAGTCAACGACGGCGCCCGCGTTAACGTGATCGCTTGCGTCAATTTCGTAGATCTTGACTCAGACTTTCAAACTATCTTGCCGAATAGAAGCGCGACAGTTTCCGGAACTCGTCCCGGCATTCCCGACGCAGTCTCGCCAATTTTAACAGCCTCCATTGATCCGAACGTTATCGGTAAACTGGTCGATTCTCAAATTCCATCCCAACCGTTCTTCGCGATTCCTTCCGAGGAAGTGCAGCGCCCGCGTATGGCATGCCAAACGGTGCTGCAAGATGTAAAGGTGATGAAATTGGGCAATTTCTCTTTACAGCCCGCCGCCGCAGCCACTAATGAGACGCCGACCCCTGAGCAAGCGCAAGAGCAAGCGAGTCCGGATATCATCACGTTGATCGTGAACGCGCAAGACGCTGTTTCGCTTAATTATTTTGTGTACAACCGCGCCATATTAACGATGGCGCTTCGTCATCCGGACGATCGTTCTATGATAGATGCGCAAGCAGTAACGTTGGCTGGGCTGCTGGCGCAATATGGCATTCCTCTACCCAACAAGGAGAAATTTGGCATTCAGCCGTGGGTAATCAGCAATATAGCGAACGGCATCCTGCCAGCGCCGCCTTTGCTGCCAAGCGATATTAAGCCGGAACAGTAATGAATCTGACTAATATGTTGAGGCGACACTAGATGGCGTCGGGAGATAAAATTCGCGTTCTCATCGTGGATGACGTTACAGAGACGCGCGAGAACATTCGCAAACTTCTGCAATTTGAGTCTGACGTTGAAGTGGCGGGGATGGCGCGCACCGGGAAAGAGGCGATTCAAATTTCCCTAGACGCCAACCCGGACGTCATCCTCATGGATATTAATATGCCGGATATGGATGGAATCGCGGCGACGGAAGCAATTCGTTCGAGGCAGCCCGCCGGTCAAGTTGTAATCCTATCCGTCCAGAACGATCAG
>BQMV01000276.1 GCA_022181005.1 Anaerolineaceae bacterium
GTTTGGAGACAGGAAATACGTTATTTCGCATGTGTTATATTTTCACTGATACGGCGACCGTCCAGATCTACCCTCTTTCCCTACACGACGCTCTTCCGATCTCGCGATCTGATACACGCTAGTAAGCACGTTGACCGTGATCAGGTTTGAAGGCTGGTTCACTTCTTCCGCAACAGCCAGCGCACGGCTCACATAGCGTTCCGCAAGCGAATGCAGTTGGGCAAACCCAGTGAGGATTGCCATCCCCGAATATGCGTTAGCAAGCTCGGGAGAAGTTCCAACTTGTTCGGCAAAATCCAACGAATGCAAAATACAATACATGGTCGGCAAAGCTTCGTTAGAATAGAAACAGATTCTGCCGAGCAACTCATACAAACGCGCCATTTCCAGCATAAGTTCTTTGTCCGCGCTGCCTCGTTGAGCCGTCTGTATAGGAATGAATCGCCGCCCAATTTGTTTCAACAACGGAGGGAGCGACCCAACTGCGAAGGCGACCGTAGAAGTAGGCTGAGGGCGTTTAAAGAGCCGTAAGGCTTCGCGGACGTGTTCGTTACAGTCTGGCAATAACCCTAAACCGTAGTAGGCTACGCTAATCTTTCGATGCCAGCGGATGCAACGTTTCCGACGTTCAAGCGTTTGGGCTCTACTTTTCGCTTTAGGCAGTTTTGCTTCCCACTCGAGCGCTTGTTTGAAGAATTGAATAGTCTCGCGGTTAGCGAAATTTTGCATGGCTTGATCGCCCGCTTTCTCCAGACATTCCACTGCCTTGGCGATCGTGCGGCGATCATCCGAAGCGTCGGTCTGCTCGATGGCTTGCGACCAGTGATATGCCAACAATGGAAAATAAGACGACAAGTTCCCTTCGTTGCTCTTCTCGATCCATTCCGCTATCGCGCGGTGCAACTGTCGGCGCTGCGAGAACAGCATCAGGTTATACGCCGCTTCCTGCGTAACGGCATGTTTGAAAATATAGGCAAGGTCGGGCGTTTCCGACTCGATCGCCGTCAAGCTTAGGCGCGTCAACGCCTCCATATGCGCCGGGAGAGAGGGTTTATCTGAATCGATCGGGTAGATTGCTTGAAGCAGTCGAAGCGTAAAAATACGTCCGATCACGCTGGCGACTTTGAGCGCCAATTGTTGCGATGGATCGAGGCTGTCAATACGATTCGTAATAGCCGCCTGGAGCGTGTCGGGCAGAACCAGATCATTAAAATCGGCGAATCGTTTACCAATCTTCGCCTCATCGCCCTCCACGACCATCAACCCGCTGTTGAGAAGCGTATGCGCAAGTTCTTCCGCAAAGAAAGGGTTACCTTCCGATTTTTCGCGGATAACCCTCCCAATAGCGGAAGGAATAGATCTGACTCCCAAACGCTGGCAAACCACCGCTTCCACATCGTCTAACGGCATGGCTTCGAGCCGCACTAATTGAGTTCCGGGCATTTCGATGATCTGCTCAAATGGTTTTGGCGGGGGCTCCGGTAAAGGGCGGGTATTAAGCGCCAGCAGAATCGGATTCACTTTCTGCCTTACGTCAACCAGCAGCTCCCACGAAGCAGAATCGAACCAGTGCAAGTCTTCCATCACAATCAACAACGGCGCACGCTGAGCGACATGATTAAGCAATCGCGCCAGAGTTTCGCGCGTATTGCTGGCGCGAATCTCGCTCGTCATCGCGGCGGTCAACTCATTGTCAGGAATCAGGGTCGGCAAAAGAACGTCTAACAGAGGCGCGTATCGCGCTAAGCCAGCGTCCGCCTCATCGAGTTTAGATTCAATTCGCGACTGAATTTCAAGGCGGTCCGCTTCGCTCAAATCAGGCTTTGCAAGGAGCTTGTCCAACCCGAGAACTTGATGGAAGATTCCGCGCCATGCATGATAAAGACTATTCCTTTCAATTGCATCGCCTTCGCCGCGCAATATTCTCAGGTCTAATGTTTCCGCTTGTCGAATTAATTCTTCGAACAAACGCGATTTCCCAATGCCCGCTTCGCCGTATAAGATGACTGCCCGGCTTGTCGCATCGCGTTCTAAGCCTTGCAGCGCGCTCCCTAAGATTATCTTCTCCTCCCGACGCCCGATTAGTTCAGCCTTCGGACGGATAACGCTCTTTTTGCCCTCAAGCGGAGAAAATACTGCGACCAGTTCGCTTCGACCTTTGATTGGTTGCGGCGTAAGCGTTTGGAATACGACCGCGTCTTTCGCGCTATCGTATGTCGCGCGATCGCATAAGATTGGAACGCCGAATTCCTTGATCAACCCGCTCTGCAAGTTTGCGACGGACATCAAGCGCGCCGATAGGTTGACTGCATTGCCAATAGCGGCATATTCGCGCCGCGACTCATTGCCGATCGATCCGCAAAAGATCCGTCCTGTGGCAATGCCGATCGAGCTCCGCACATTAAGCGCATTCAACTCGCGGCGGATCGCGAGCGCGGCTGACGCGCCTCGCGCAGGATCGTCTTCATGCGAGAACGGCGGCAACCCAAACGCCGCAATCAGCGTCACGCCTTTATCATCCACATTAATTTTATTGATGCTTCCCTCGTAACGATACACGGAACGTTGAAGCATTTTCGCAATTCGTTGCGACGCATCTAGCTTTGTATCCTGATTCAAACCCGGTAAGTTGATGAACAAGACAGTCACACGCCGCAATTCGGCGATCCAACCGCTTTGACCAGCGGCTAGGCGGTTAATGATCGCGCCGGGGATATAAGGCCGCAATGCGTTTTCAATGCCGCTCAGGATAGTCGGCGCCTCGATCGTTGCGGCGGCTGGCGCGCTCCTCAAAGCGCTCAACCGCCCAGCCTGCGCAATCGATTCCGGCAGTTCAAATTCCATCAATTCAGCGATGCAATCGTTGCGGATCAATTTCCAGGCAGAAGGCGCGACGAGAATTTCGCCCGCTTTTGCGAGGCTGTTAGCAATGCCCACTTCCACCAGCGGGTTGCCGGTCAGAAGGAGTTCCCAGCGATTAAACTCGCCTCCTACGTGCGCCGCAACGATATTGCCTGCGCTCACAGCAAGTTTAAGATAAAGGTCGAGATTTTCTGTCTTGTAATGTGTGAGTTCTGCACGGATTTTGAGCGCGCATTCAGCGGCGCGCAACGCTCGCCGCCGCTGGTCATCCAAGAAAAGCGCGTCGGTCGCCTCTTCGCTCGAAGCGACGGTCCACACCGCAACAACCGCATCGCCGGCAAATTTCACCACATCGCCGCCATAATCATGAACGATATCTATCAAACGGCCGAAGTATTCGTTGAGGATGCGCGCAAGAGACTCCACGCCGGAAGGTCCGCGTTCGGCGAGGCGTTCAGTCAGCAAAGTAAAGCCCGAAATATCGGCAAACAGAACCGCCGCCTGAAATTTCTCCGTTACAGGTTCGTCAATGGGCGTCGGATGCGCGATGACATATTTGTGGATAAGTTTCGGCACATAACTGCCAAGCACATCCGCCAGCGTCGAGTTAGAATCCAATTGGCTCACAGCGCTATCTTTCTAACCTTTCGTCCTTCCGCCCGCGCGAGCGCGACGAGAAGCGCGATAATTATCCCATAGAATAACGTATAATCAAATAAAGCAATTAATTATAAGGAGGCAGATATGCAACTAACCGAGGACGTTCGGAAACTCATTCTAGATTTTCAACAAGCGGAAATTACAGAATATCAAATTTACAATAAATTGGCGGATAAGATCAAGTCCGCCGAAAACGCCGCCATCTTAAGGCGCATTGCACAAGACGAGCTGCGCCATTATCGCGAATGGAAACAGCACAGCGGCGAAGACGTCCAACCGCAATGGCTCAAAGTATGGGGATATTATTTCATCAGCCGCATCTTCGGTTATACCTTCGGCGTCAAATTGATGGAACGCGGCGAAGAGAAAGCGCAAGAACATTACGCCGCAATCGCAAAAGTCATCCCCGATGCGGCGCGCATTCAGCAGGAAGAAGACGGACACGAAGCTCAGTTAATCTCCATGCTGAGCGAGGAGCAATTGGAATATGCCGGCTCGGTTGTATTAGGACTCAACGATGCGCTGGTCGAATTGACCGGCGCGCTCGCCGGGTTGACGCTGGCGCTGCAAAACGTAAAACTGATCGCCCTTTCAGGGCTGATCACCGGTATTGCCGCATCGTTCTCGATGGCTGCGAGCGAGTACTTATCCACTCGTTCTGAAAATACGCAGAAAGACCCCGTCCGCGCAGCGATCTACACCGGCATCGCGTACATCATTACCGTTATGTTGTTGGTGATGCCCTACCTGCTCTTTCAAAACTATATTTCCAATCTCATCATTACGCTCGCCATCGCGGTTACGATCATCGCTGTTTTCAATTACTACATCTCCGTCGCCAAAGGCGAATCGTTCCGCAGCCGCTTCTTAGAAATGGCGGGCATCAGCCTTGGCGTAGCGTTGCTTTCATTTATGATCGGCTACTTCATCCGCCTGTGGCTGCATGTTGAGATCTAAAAAAGAGGCGGCTTCCAAACACATGCAAATCTTAACCGTTGATATTGGCGCGGGCACGCAGGATATTTTCCTCTACAATTCGAATCTCGATATCGAAAACGGATTCAAACTTGTGTTGCCTTCGCCAACGTTGATGGTAAATCGTCGCCTCAAACAATCGCTTCGCACGCGGACCCCTATCCTGTTGACCGGCTACACCATGGGCGGCGGACCCTCCTCTTGGGCGATCGAGGAGTATATCCGCGCAAAGGTTCCAGTCTATATGACGCCGAACGCAGCAAAAACGCTCAACGACGAGTTAGAAAAAGTGGAAGCATTAGGAGTGCAAATCGTCGGAGACGACGAGGTCAAGCGTTTAAAGAAGAACACGGACTGGCTCGAACTGCGAGACTTCGATTTCAAATTAATCTCCAAAACGTTCAACGATTACGGCGTTTCACTGGATAATTTGAGCGCCGTCGCAGTCGCCGTATTCGATCATGGCGATGCGCCAGCGGGAGTTTCAGACCGGCAATTCCGCTTCGATTATCTCGATGCGCGCATCCAAGCCAAGAATTCACTCTCAGCCTTTGCATATCTTTCTAACGCGATTCCCGCCGCTATGACGCGCCTGCAAGCCGTTGCTGATTCGGCTGGAGACCTGCCCTGCCCGTTAGTGGTCATGGACACAGCCCCCGCCGCCATCTTGGGCGCGTCGCTTGATCCGCAAGTCGCTTCTCGCAAGCGCAAGATCGTCGTCAACTTGGGCAATTTTCACACGCTGGCGTTCCGTCTAAGCGAAAGAGGCATCGAAGGCGTTTTCGAACATCACACCGGCGAAATTGACCTACCCAAACTTGAAGCGTTAATTCGCAAATTAGCGGACGGTTCGTTGAAGCATGAAGACGTTTTCAACGATATGGGACATGGCGCGTTAATGTACACAGACGAGGTATTTAAGTTTGAGAAGGATGGCTTTGACGCGGCAGCGACAGGACCGAGACGTTCGCTCTTCAATCGTCAATCGAAAATCGAAACTCATAAAACATTGCGTCCATATTTCACTGCGCCATTTGGAGATATGATGATCGCCGGTTGTTTCGGTCTGCTAGCGGCAACAGCGGACGCGCTGCCTGAACTCGGTGAGACGATCCGCGAAACGCTGCAAGGCGGACATGGCAACGCTCCATGGGACGCGGGATAGATGCAAACGCGAAGCATAGAAATTCGTTTTATAACAACAAGAAACGTATTAAGAATAAGAAGGATTGTTCCGCTACGACGAGAATTTTTCCAATATATATTATTCACCGATCCCTGACATCTGT
>BQMV01000277.1 GCA_022181005.1 Anaerolineaceae bacterium
GGGGCTTTGTTTATTTAATCGCAGCCTTCGTCGCGTTAGCCCAAGCAGAGATCGAAGACGGCGATTACTTCCGCTTATGCTCTTTCCGAATGACAAGTTTCCAATAGAGGTCCGCCAACTGCCGCAATGTGCGGATGATGCGCCAAGGGACGAAGAATTGGGAAACGCCGTATTTGCGCGAATAATGATTGACCGGAACTTCGGCAAACACATATCCCGCATCTTCGATCTTCTTGACCATCTCAAGGCAGATCGCCCCGCTGACGCTCTCTAGTTCGATCTCATCGAGGATTCTACGGGGAATCAAACGAAAGTCGCAATCTACGTCTCTAATGCGTATGCGGAAGAAGAACTTCACAAGATTATGATACGCGCGGCCGATGAGCGTTCGCAAAAACGAATCGTTGCGAGCGAGTTTATAACCGTTCACCGCGTCTACGCCTGCGCGTAAAGCGTCCGCCAGCAACGTTAATTCCAACGGGTTGTACTGTGAATCGCCGTCGGTATAGAAGACCCACTCCCTGGTCGCCGCTTTGAAGCCCGCGCGCAATGCCGCGCCATATCCGCAGTTCACAGAATGCCGAATGACTCGCAATTCAGGATATTTTCTTTTCATTTCTTCCAACACAGCAGCTGTATAATCCAAGCTGCCGTCGTTAACAACGATGATTTCATAATCATCGCATATTTGGCGCAATGCGATAGAAGCGGCGCCGATCATGCTCGCAATTGTGCCGCCGTCGTTATACGCCGGGAAGACCGCGCTCAGGCTGTCAATTTTCCTTCGAGCGTTTGTTTCATTCATCGCGCTCATATTTTCCGACCGACGGCGACAATGCTCAAACCAAAAGGCAAGCCGGCGCCTGCAATAAACGGCGCTTCGCTTGTCAGAACCGTTCGTAAAATGCCGTTTAATGGTCCCGCATTAAATTCAAGATCAGAGCGCGCTCCCGGCGCCAAAAATAACCGTTCGCTCAATCGTTTCAATGCAGCGATTGGAAATAGAAACATATTCGCAAATGAGAGCCGCTCGACGATGAATCCACTTTGAGTCAGCAAACGCTTAACCTCTTTACGCGCATACCGTTTACGGGCATGCGTCGTTCTATCGTGTTGTCCACGCAACCAATCGTAAGCGGGCAAGCGAAGGAACAGCCGCCCACCGGGCGCCAGAACGCGCATAAACTCGCAAAGCGCCGAAAGGTCGTCGGGAACAGCGCGTTCATAGAGCACGTCGAAACTGGCGACAATATCGAATTGCGCATTCGCAAACGGCAGGCGTATAACGGAAGCGCGCGCTACTTGCGAAAGCGATCGTTTTCGACAATACGCCAGCGCAATGGGTTCGATATCCACGCCGGTCACAGAGCCGTAATCAACAAGCAAGTTAGATATCCCCCCTCCGGAACCGCAGCCTGCATCTAAGATGTTAAGTCGCGTCCCTGATGCGTAGCGTTGATTTAACAACGTTCGCATGATGGCATCCATACCGCGATACCACCAATGCCTGTCCTCAACTTGAAACATAAGTTCATATTCGCGCGGGTCCACGGTTCTTCTTACGGTATTTGATATGCCAGCAAAATCGCCTGGTCGCAATCATAGCGATAGTGCAGTTTCCCGCCGGGATGCAGACGAGCCCAAGCGGCTAATTCAGCAATTCGTTTCGGGGTAGCGATGACCGTCTCGCCGCTGACCAGATCCAACGTCTCCGCCGGCGCCAGCACATTGATTAACTCTCTGCGTCCGCTTAAGAAATCCGTCGAGGCGTGGCTTCCATAGAAATAAACGTCGTCGCTAAGCAAATACACGCTCGCTTCGCTTTCAATACCGCCTACATACGTCCCAAGATACGACGCAAAACGACTCTCTAGATTCCCGCCGAATCGACATTTCCCTACAAAATCGCCGTAATAGATCCATACGTTGTTAATCAATAAGCCAACCAGAATTAGAGAAGTCGCAACCGTATAAATTGTTTTAGCGTTATCCCAACCAATTCCCAAACGTTTAAGGATTTGGTCTAACCCAAGAGCGGCTAGAATAAACGCCGCCGGAAGCGCCATCAGCATCCGATACGAATCGGCGGACGGCGGTATCGCAAAGATTCCTATGGCTAACGTTGCGCTCCAAAAGTAGCCGTTCAAGAGCAGGTATTTCGGCGAACGAACGCGCAACAAAGCGACGCCCAGTCCGATCAAAAACAAGAACGTCGTAAGCATGGTCAGCATCGGCAAAGGAGAGCCGTAGAAATCGAAGGCTGGATAATACAGCAGAGACATGAACGCATGCACCACGCGCTCGAATAAGATGGACGCCGCCGATCGCCCGGTATCTCGTATGGTATTCGCCAACCAACCCGACTGGAACGTTCCGTCGCGTGAAAGTCGATTCATAAACTCGCCTATATTCTGCGAGATATAGAACGCTTCCGGGATAATCGTGATTAACCATCCTCCCCAAAAAGCGAACGCTGCGCCGTAGGCTTCCTTAAACCATGCTCGATTCAAAAGGAACGCAAGCGCCATAAAGACTACAACCAATGCGGCAAGGACTTGCGCGCCCAAATAGACCGAAAAATGAATCGCTAATAGAATTCCGCCCAGAGCCGCCCGCCATGGCTTTCTCTTTTCAAGCCCGCTCAGCAGAAAATATAATTCTAACGGTGCAAGCCAAACGCCTTGAATGTAGGCAACCGACGCAATGCGGCTGAAGTGAATATGCACATGCGACATCGTTAGCAACGCCCCTGTAAGCAACGCAATGCGTCGCCCGCCGATCTGCCGGGCAAAAAGGTATAAAGACGGAACTGCCAACACGCCCCCTATGGCGGGGAAAAAGCGCAGCGCAAAAGGAGATACGCCGAAAAACCCGAAGGCAAAATTGATAAACTGCAAATACAACGCGCCGAAATTCTCCCACAACTCAAAGGGATTCGATAACCTCCCAGCAGCCGTATCTTGCGCAGAAAGCCCCACCAGTCCCTCGTCGCCGTCTAACACACGCGGAGATTGCCCAAGGTCGTAAAAGCGTAAAAAGCCAGCGACGATCATCAAAGCGACGACGATCAGAATCTCATTACGATGCTCTCGGACTTTCGACCCAATCGCCGCCCACGAAACGCTCTCGCGCATAAACACGAATAAGTAACTCGCCGCGCCAATCAACCAGATTAACGTCACAGGCATATAACTTACTTGAAAGAGAGTCGAACCTTTTGCCGCGATACCGGAGAATGTTGCGGCGAATAGCAGCCAAAATATCCGTTCTTGAAACAACCCCAGCGCTGAGAGCCGCGCCCAGAATTTATTCGGCTTAATAGCGCCGCTGGCTAAAAAGACGATCAACCCGAAGGCTGCCAGACCTGAGAACGACGGAAAGACGATCTCATCGGACATGGGCGCCGAAGACATCAATAATAAGCTTAACAAGATCAGCGCAAAACCAATAAAGGCGATAAGTCGTCGCGCCCCTAAAACATCTCCTTGCGTTGGGGAATGTTGAATTGTCATACTCTCTCCAGTAAATAACTCTGCTCGCGTCTCATAATTTAGCGTCGTTTTAACGACAACAGGAAGAATAAAATTATACCGAAATTTCGAAGAGCGCCAACAGTATTTATAAAAGTATCATACAATCGCGCCCATGTCGCGCAACCTCTCAGTTTTGAAAAGAAGAGGCGCGCAAGATTAGAGTTTATTTATCTTCGGAAAAAGAAACAAAAGGCGCTATAGAATCGGCGCAGTTAGGGAGTAGCCATGGCGCCTTCACAGGCGTCACCGGTTGGTCGTCAAGACGGAACGAACATTCCCGGTCAACCGTACGTGCATAAATTAGCGCTATTGGCGAGACTACCACATCATCAAGGCTGTGGCGTCTCGCTTTTAAATTCCATAGTCAATTTACTAGGAGAATATATATGGGCGTACCCCTCTGGTTGTGGATCGGCTTTAATCTCTTTGTGCTCGTCTTGCTCGCCATCGATCTGGGAGTCTTTCATCGCAAGTCGCACGCAGTCTCCATCAAAGAAGCGGCGATCTGGAGCGTAATCTGGATCAGTTTATCGCTTCTTTTTAATGTAGGCATTTATTTTTACTGGGACGTTATTTCACCGGGCAGTTCATACACGCACAGTCAGGCTGCGCTCGCCTTTTTGGCGGGGTATCTCATCGAGAAATCACTCAGCGTAGACAACATCTTTGTCTTTGTAATGCTGTTCAATTTCTTCGCGGTAGCCGCGGCTTATCAACATCGCGTTCTATTTTGGGGCATCTTGGGCGCGCTGATCATGCGCGGCGCATTAATTTTTGCAGGTGCGACGCTCATTCACCAGTTCCATTGGATCCTGTATGTTTTCGGCGCGTTTCTAATTTATACAGGTTTCCGTATGGCTTCTCACAACAATGAAGAAGTGAACCCGGAACAGAATCCGGCGGTAAAGATCTTTCGGCGTTTTTTTCCTGTCACCGATGCTTACGAAGAGGATAAATTTTTCGTTCGCCGCGCAGGGAAACTCATCGCAACGCCGCTTTTCATCGTCTTGCTGGTAATCGAAAGCACCGATTTGATCTTCGCTTTAGATTCCATCCCCGCTATTTTTGCAATAACCGACAATCCATTTATTGTATATACATCCAACGTTTTCGCCATACTTGGGCTGCGCGCGCTCTACTTCCTACTCGCCGGCGTCATAGATAAATTCTATTATCTCAAAATTGGACTTTCGATCGTACTGATCTTCGTGGGCATTAAGATGTTGATCATGGATCTTTATAAAATTCCCATCGGCTTCTCGCTCGGCATAATCGCCGCCGTCTTGACCGTTTCGATCGTCGCCTCGTTAATTCGAGCGCGGCGGTTGGAAAACCCCGCATAAAAATCTATCCGTAAGAATCAAGCGCGCTCCTCTTGCGTAAGAGGAGCGCGCTATTCTTTTTAAGGAAGATCGTTTTTTACGATGCGAGCAGTTCCCTAAAATCGTAAATTCCTTCCGCAACTCCCCAGCGCTTTTTACAACGCGAACATTCTAAATGGGATTCTCTATCTTCTAATGGATGATGTCCACAGTTGGGGCATTTAAAGTAAGATAAAACGTTTTCTCGTTCTACTTGCGGAACAATGCCTTGTTTTGTAAGTTGGGCTTTTACAAACACAGACGGCGCCATTTGAATAAACGCGCCAGTCCATTGCAGAAGCGAATCGAAGAAAACAAGAATGCCCGTCGGGAGCGTCCTCTTCAGCGCTCTTACGCGGAAGTGCGAGAGGGTTAACGTCCGCCTGACGGCAAACCCCAACTCCGCCAGCCATTGACGAATCGCTTTGGGATGGAAGTCAAAATTTAATTTCACAAACTCAACCGGTTCCAGCGTAAACGGATTCCACGCCTGCTTACCGAGCCAGTAACGCGCTATGGCTTTGAGATTAAGTTTATTCGCATACTCCAGAATAAAAACGCCGTTCGGCTGCAGGCAATTCCTAACCTGTTCCAATGCCTTGGGCGCATCCGCCATGTGGTGCAGAACGCGAATCATCGTCGCCGCATCAAACAGCCCATCTACGAACGGCAGGCGGTAGACATCCGCCGCTACATAAATATAAGCGTCGGACGCGCCAAGCCGTCGCTGCGCCTGTTACAG
>BQMV01000278.1 GCA_022181005.1 Anaerolineaceae bacterium
GGATACGTTTGAGGCGTTCGGCGAGTCCGGGAACTCGTTGAACTGCGCGCTTAATTTCAATTGCCGAATTTCCGATGAGGAATATACATGCGCTTTTCACCAGTTAAATTTCATACATTGTAACGATGTTGGTGGAAAAGCTCTGCTTATAAGGAGTATCGCCAGCCAAAAAATCATAGACGTTTCTATTCTTAGACGCGTTATACATAATCGCATGATAGTGCGAAACCAAGCCTGGGCGGTATACATTCTGCGGCAGGTAATTAAATCCGCTCTGATAAAAAAGAACCTGTCCGCCGTAAACGAAACAATATAAATACCCAAGGCTTCCGGCTGAATTGAAGATATGCAGGAGTTGAATTTCTTGCGCTTCAAAGCGAGAACGGATCAATTCTTTGTGGAATTGATACACATAACGATTGGCAAACGCGCCCGGCCGCCCGGCCTTGCTCCATTTCGCCTGATGAAGCGCAACCAACCGCTCAAACATAGACAAGGCTTCCGCTTGATTCGTCGCCTCTTGAACAACAAGCGCGCCCCCATTCGCTTCATATTGCTTGATCGAGCGTCGAATTTGATTGCGCTTATTTGGGCTTAATAATGCGTATAGATCCAAATTAGCGGCACGAACTTTTTGTAAATCCGTCCAATAGGAAGCGGCTGAATGCGCCTCCAAGACGCGGAAAGGATAACGCCGCTCTTGATTAAGTAGGTCGAAGTCTTGGACAAATTTAGAGGAGACCCATGAGAATTTGAATTCATCCCAGCCCAAAGCGCTCAGGTAACGTATCGCTTCCGCCTTGTCTTTGAACGCCGCCGAATCGTACAAAATAGAATTATATTCCGCATAAATATCGTCATAGGTTTGAACGGCGGTCGCATTCAAAGCAAACACTTCAGATGGGAGAACGCCGTATCTATTCTTCTTCTTTTTACCGATGAAAAAAGCCAAGACCGGCAAGTCGCCCAAGTAACCGACAATCAACTCGAGGCGAGTTTCGCACGGAAGGCTCTTCAGCCAGACGGAGATCCAGCCCCACGAAGTGAAGTACGTATGCTCGCTTCGATGCTGCAAACTCAACCAAACGCTTTCAACCGTCTGCAATTGCAAAAACGGATCGTAAGTTTGGAAGCGAAGAGATGCGTTATCAAATGTCATCAGGATAGGCGAAAACGTAGAAGAGGATTCTCTTATTGGCTCAGATCAAGTTGTCGTTCTGCGCGCAACAGGTCCAGCAGGATAAACAAGCATACGAAGATATAGAAGAATTCATAATTGCTTTCTTTAATTTCCTGTACGGCTTGGACAAATGGGACTCCGGCATAGCCATAGTCAGCCTCCAAAACAAGTTTAGCGACTTTAGCCAGCAAATAATTGAACACAAAGAACATACCCAAACCCCAAGGAACAATAGGTATAAATTTGGAGCCGAATTCATTAAACTTAGGAAGCGCGGCGGCAACTAACGGTATCAGGAAGACGAAGAAGCCCCAGAAAACATCAAACTCGCTCTCAAAGGGCAAAGCGACGCCATTAAATTCAATGTTATGAATTGTGATCTCATCCTGCTTGTTAATTTCAGCAAGGCTTTCAGGAGTGGCGAAGCCAAAGATTCTCTGTCCCCAACTAATCTCTTCTCCCGCGCCAAAAAGGAACAAAAGCGCCAACGCAAGGTATGTCGCTTGTTTTATCCAAAAGACCTTTGTAATTCTGCGCCGCTTTATCGTGGAGTAAAAGGCGTAAAACATCAAACCCGAGGCGATAAACAAAGAGAGAGCGCCGAGGCTCTCAAAATAGCCGTCTTCACGGTAGAGTCGGGGAGCCAGCCCGTTGAATCTTAATGTTAAGTAGGTTAACCCTGTGTAAGCAAAAACAACGGCATAGAAAATTGGTTTATAAAATATGCTCGTTCTATTCATACATCCTCATTATTTTCAAACAGTCGAAAACTAGTGCGCGCCTCGCTGTTCAAAAACAGCGAGAATTGTCTTAAACAAAATCGCAAAATCCAAGCGGATACAAGCATGATCAATATACGCGATGTCCAGCCTGAGACGGTCATCAAATTCTGATTGAGCCCGCCCGACAATTTGCCATAGTCCGGTCAGACCAGGCGGAACGTCCAAGCGTTCAGTGTGCCATAACTGGTACGTTTCTACGCCGAAAGAGGTGGGGCGCGGACCCACCAGACTCATTTCGCCTTTCAAGATGTTGAACAATTGAGGAAGTTCATCCAAGCTTGTTTTTCTTAAGAAGCGCCCAATTTTGGTCGTCCGAGGATCGTCGGTAATTTTGAAATCGGGCCACTGCAATTCGTTCAGATGCGCATATTGTTTCTTCAGATCTTCAGCGTTCGGCGCCATTGTCCGAAATTTATAGATTACAAAACGCTTCCCGCCTTTTCCCGTGCGAAGCTGGCTAAAAACCGCGGGCGCGCCGGGCGAGGCGACGACAATAATCAGCCAAATCGCGGCAACCACAATCAGCCAGAAAGGAGCGCTGACGATCACCAAAAATAAATCTATGAAACGTTTTGCCCGTAAATAAGTTTGACCCGTAAAAATATGTTTTTCGGGGTCAAATTGAATCAACCATTCGTTCAAATTTTCTCGCGTCAGCTTCATAGAAATTTCAAGAAACGCTTTCGCTTTCATATGGGCGAGCTTCTTTGGTCAACGGAGCGCTTCCTTGCACAGCCTGCGAACGCGTCCGCGCCGTATGCAAAAGGTCTTCAAAATTAAGGGCTTCGTCGGGAAAGGTCGAGACGCCGCAGGTTATTTTAAAATTCGTCTTTCTCGTCAAAACAGTGTCTACTCTTCCCGCTAAAAGTTGAGCTTTCTCCAACGGCGTCTCGGGACACAAAATCAGAAAACGCCCGCTGCGATCCTGCATTAAAATGTCGGTTTCGCGTATGCTTTCATTCAAGATCTGCCCGACTCTAGCGGCAGATAAACGCGTTATCATATCGCGCTGTAAAGCTTTCAAAACATCTTGCGAGGCTTGGTCGTCTTGCGACGACATCCTTATTACAATCAAAGAAAGCGGGTGATGATAGCGGCGGCTCCGGGTAATTTCAGTTTTAACAATGGCGGAAGATTCTTCCAGCTTAATAACGTCATGCGGAAACGCGCCCTGCGCCAGCGCATCCATCATGGATTCGGATTGACCGATCGCCGCCGCCAACTGATACGACAACCATACTCCCACTTCCACCAGTATAAATTCCAATAGAACAATCGCCACATCTTCTGTAGACGTATTCAAACGGTTGATCGTTCGAAAGAGCGCGAAATACACTGCGCCAAAAAAAATGCTCGGTACATACACCGGCATTTTATACAGAGCCGGGATAAAGATCATAATCGGGATAATTAAGATTGCAGAAATATAGAAATAAGACGCGAAATTAATAATTGGGCGGTCGGCGCTGTCTAATTGCCCAAAAACTAAAATAACCAGCAGATAAAACGATACCAAAAGCAATGATTTTCTAAAATTAGTCATATTCGATTCCAATAACGAAGAATCCTTACAAAAATAATAGGCTTTGGGTTAATTATACTGTTTTTTTTGAGAGCGCAAAAAATAATTGCGTCAGACCAATCCCCCATAAGTCTCTATTGCCAGATAAACTCAACCTTACTTAACGAATTTACATCGAGGCGCTCTAGCCGTTTATGCAAGCAATTAAGTCGCCTGCTTTACTTTTCGATTTAACAGGTTTTAATATCGCGTTTGAATTATAGGCTGCCCCACGTCGCCCTATTAATTGCGCTTCATTCTCGCTTTTGCCTCAGGCTAGTCTATAAGCCGCATTCTGTCCTGCGGGCGCTCTTGCGAGCGACCCGCATGTGCGATCATCTCTCTGGGCGGCGCGTCGCCGCGCCGCTCGGTGCAGCCTACCCAGGACTGACTCAATCGCCAAGCGACAGAGTATGTATGAAGGCGAGCCGCCTCCCGCCATCCGCAGATGACTTCGTCCTTGCTTGGCTTTGCTCCCGGCGGGGGTTACCTGACCGTCTACATTACTGTAGACGCCGGTGGTCTCTTACACCACCTTTTCACTCTTACTACCCTCGCCCTTGCGTTCCTCTCTCGATAAGAGAGGAAACAAAGACAAGGGAGCGACTTGTTTCTGTGGCCCTTTCCGGCAGGTTCGCTCCTCAACGGAGGCTTCCCCGCCCCGGGTGCTATCCGACGCCGTGCTCTATGGAGTGCGGACTTTCCTCGACTCTGCAAACACAGAGCCGCGATCGCCCAACCAACCTGAGGCATTTGTATAATACACGCAAGAGGAAGACCCGTCAACCGTGAACAGCGGCATACAATTTTGAAAATGGGTTATTACCGGCTGGCTTTTTTTGTAAAAGACATTAAAATAGCGTTGCAATTTGATTGGAGGAATCATTGTGAGCAAGCGACAAGGTAAAACGATCATCGGTCTAACGGGAAACATCGCCACCGGCAAAAGCGTTGTGCGGCGTATGCTGGAACATCTCGGCGCGTATACGATTGACGCCGATACGCTTGCTCATCGCGTAATTGCAAAGAACGCGCCAGGCTATAAGCGCGTCCTCGATATGTTCGGCTCTTGGCTGCTGGACGAAGATGAACAAATTAACCGCAGCAAATTGGGCAAACTTGTTTTTTCAGACCCCGATGCGTTAGGGCGCTTGGAAGCAATTATCCATCCATACATCGGGCAGGCGGTAGACTTGCTGATTCGCCGCGCCAGCCAACCTGTCATAGCGATCGAAGCGATCAAATTACTCGAATCGAATTTACACAACGAATGCGATTCAATTTGGGTCGTTGACGCGCCGGAACAGATTCAAATCGAACGCCTCGTGCGCAAGCGCGGACTCAGCCATGAAGAAGCGCGCCAACGCATTCACGCACAGGCGCCGCAAGCCGAGAAACTTGCCGCAGCGAACGTCGTCATCAAAAATAACGGTTCGTACGATGATCTTTGGAAGCAAATCGTCGCAGGGTGGCAAGCGCTCGTCCCAACCAAGCAAACGGCTCCGCTTGTAGAAGCCGAGACGAAACCGGGAGAATTTTCGCTTCAGCGCGGACGCCCGCGCGATTCGCAAAAGATCGCGGCTCTGATCACCCGTCTCAGCAAAGGCAAACGCGCCATGAGCGCCGACGACGTGATGGAAGCCTTTGGCGACAAAGCCTACCTTATTTTGCGAATGGGCGACGAGCCGGTCGGAGTCGCTGGTTGGCAAGTGGAAAATCTCGTAGCGCGCACCAGCGATCTATATATTGACGCGCAGATCGCCATTGATAAAGCCTTGCCTTTGTTGCTGCAAGAGGTGGAAGAAGCCTCCAACAGCCTGCAATGCGAAGTTTCGTTGGTCTTTCCGCCTATTGATTTGGTCGGCTTCGATTCGGTATGGAAAAACATCGGGTACTCTCGCCGGTCGCCAGAATCGCTTGGATCGCAAGCATGGATGGAAGCCGCCAATGAATCCATGCCGCGCGGCGGAGCGTTATTCTTCAAGCAATTGCGCGCCGACCGCGTGTTGCGCCCGATCTAG
>BQMV01000279.1 GCA_022181005.1 Anaerolineaceae bacterium
ATCCTGAACAAAGCCGCGAAGGAATTAAAGTAAGATTGTTCATATCAAAATCATCTACAATGCTCGCATAGGGAATCAAAATATGTCAGACCTTTACACACTCAACCCCTCTCAAATTGTCATGTACGCTACTGAAACTTGCCCAGACTGCTTCCGCGCAAAGAAGTTTTTTGAATCGCGAAGCATTCCCTATATTCGCGTAGGACTCGAAGATAATGAAGAAGCCGCCGAATTCGTCATGCAGGTCAACAAAGGTCTTCAAAGCGTACCGACCATCATCTTCCCCGACGGCGCCGTTCTCGTCGAGCCGAGTTGGGCGGAACTCAGCGCAAAGATGAGTTAACTCGCGGTCGTTTCGAGGTTCTCTGTCGCTGGCAGACAATAGATCTTTCAAAACATCTTTAACCGTTCAGAAGGTACAATGTAGGCGCGGAGGAATAATGAAACGAACGACGCCCTTCATCCTCATTCTGTTCTTGCTGTCTTCATGCAATGGCTGGATAATCCAGCCATTGCCGGGCAACGCGCCTACGCCATTCAAATTCCCTACCCAAGCGCCGTATATATTTACCCCCACACCGGTCGTAATCGGAGCGTACACCGCCGCTTCATCCCCTATTCCAAATACTGCCACGCCAACCGCTCTCCCCTTCGATACGCCAAGCGTAACGCCGTTCACGCCTCCCACAGACACAGCGGAAGCCCCCACCCTCACGCCAATTTTCATCCCTTCCGCCTCTCCGCCTCCCTTGGCTTCCATTACGCTTGTCATATTAGGATGTAAAACCAGCGTAGATATTTTACACGGCATGGGCGAAGTAACCGATGCCTACATAGTCGTTAAAAATACCGGCGGAACGCCGCTCACCAACGTCAATGTGATGCTTTTCGCGCTTGACCCCGGCGCACAACAACACCCCGACCAAACGGCGCGCATTGACATCCTACCGATTAATTTTCAAACGCCGCTCAAACTCACGGTTGACACAACCTACAAACAAGCGACGCCCATCCAAGTGGAAGTCTATAGCGACCAAGGGCTATTCCCGCGCGAAGGCGCCGCTTCTTGCGCCGACATCGGGCTGTTTACGCCTATCCCCAGCGGACTCAAAACTCCAGCTCCAATTCCACCCTAACTACTGCGCTTCCTTATAACCGGAAAATCTCAATGGCGCAATCAGATGAAAGTCTACTATAATTAACTCTATGGCAAATGAACCTTTAAGCTCGCTTCGCAACAAAATCGCTATCCTCATAGACGGCGACAACGCGCAATCGTCTCTTCTGCCGCAAATGCTGGTGGAAACCGGCAGACATGGGCAAGTCACCGTCCGCCGCATCTACGGCGATTGGACCACGAACAGCATGAACTCGTGGAAAGAGACGCTCAATTTTCACGCATTTCAACCTATTCAACAATTTCGCTACACCATCGGCAAGAACGCCACAGACAGCGCCATGATCATTGACGCAATGGATATCTTGCACTCTACCGTCGTAGACGGCTTCTGCCTCGTTTCCTCTGACTCAGATTACACGCGGCTGGCAACGCGTATTCGCGAATCGGGCGTGTTCGTAATGGGCATCGGCGAGAAGAAGACTCCCAAAGCGTTCGTCAATGCGTGCGACCTGTTCGTCTACACTGAAAATCTAGCCGCCGAGAAGAAAGCCGCGCAGCAGCAGCAGGCGCATGCCAAGAAAACTGCAAAAGCCAAGGGCGATAAGGAAGACGCCGATCCGACGCTCATCCTCAGCCAAGCGCTTGAGATGGCGACAGGGCAAGACGGTTGGGCTCCACTGGCAGGAATGGGTAACGCGCTCTACCAACTTGATCCCGGTTTTGATCCACGCACATATGGTCATAAGCAGCTCTCGAAGATGATCGCCAGCCTGAAAGATCGCTTTGAAATGCGCACGAAGGATTTGGAGGGTCAACAGATCTTTTATGTGAGGGTGAAGGAATAGGAATCTCAACCTTCGGCAGCGCAACGCTTGGCTTTAATCAATGCATCTAACGCCATACGCGCCAGATCAATCTGCGGAAATAAAGAATTTGTTCGTAAAGGTATTTTCAGACTCAGGCGGCGAATCTGAAGGTATTCTCGTCGGAAATTTGGCGCACGCGCTCATGACTGAAACAGACGAGCAGGATATTTACGGGTTCGCCGCTATAGAGCGCCAGAAAATCATCGGTTGCATGTTTTTCAGCCGTTTATTTTTTGAAAGCGATGTCTGCGCCTTCATTTTATCTCCAGTCGCCGTTCACACCGATCGTCATGGCAAAGGCATTGGTCGGAAATTGATCCAGTACGGCATTCAAATCTTGAAGAGTAAGCGCGTCGAATTAATAATGACTTATGGAGATATTAATTTTTATTCGAAGGTCGGCTTCAAACCGGTAAGCGAAGATGTTGTAAAAGCGCCTTTTCAACTTTCGCGCCCCGAAGGCTGGCTCGGGCAATCGTTAATTAGCGATCCAATTCCACCGCTTACAGGTCGTCCATTCTGCGTAAAGGCGTTGAACAATCCCAGATACTGGTAGAGATTGAAAAAAACGCGCAATCTTAGTTAGCATAGTCATTTTACGAAGTCAACTTCAAACGCCAAGGAAGGAAATCCATACGCATGCCAAATTTAGAAACGACTTCAGGAGAACTGCCGCTCGGCTATGCGGAAGCGTTGTATTGGAAAATCGCCGAGAAGACCAGCCGCATTCTTCTCATAAATTTATTGTCAATCCCGCTCGCCTTTGTCTTCGGAATTGTTTTCTTTACAATCGCGCGCGTCTTCGGTAAATCAACCGGATTCTTTTTTGGGAGCGCTGCGACAGCCCTTCTCTTCGCCTTACTGCTGACGATCATAATACACGAGCTGATACACGGCATGACAATGCAAATCTTTGGCGCGCGCCCGAAATATGGGATCAACTGGAAAGGATTGATGGTCTACGCGACTGCCCCGGGGTATGCATTCCAACGCAACCAATACCTCGTCATCGCTCTGGCGCCCCTCGCGGCTATAAGCCTCGCAGCGTGCCTGGGTATTCTTATACAAGCCAGCTCGCCCAGCGTCTGGTTATGGGCAATTTGCGCGACGATCAACGGCGGCGCAGCGATTGGCGATTTATGGATAACTGCTATAGCGCTTCGCTATCCTAAACATGCTTATATCGTTGACGAGCAAGACGGCATACGAATTTTCCTTCCACGAGACGAGAATAAAACATAAATAGAAATGCGCGCCAAATAAACGACCCAAGCGAGAAGGGGATAATACGAACGCATCATTTCTTCAATTCCTCGTACACATCCACGATTCTCTTCGCGATTCTCTCCCACGCATAATCTTGCGCGTACGCGGCGGCTTGAGCGCTCATCTTTCGGCGCAACGCTTCATCGTTCAGCAACCACGACAATTTCTCGCATAGCATTTCAGGTTCTTCAGCAGGAATCGTGAATCCCGTTTCGCCGTCGCGCACGAGGTAGGCGAGTCCGCCTACTTCGGAAGCAATAACGGGCGTGCCGCACGCCATCGCTTCAAGAGCCACCATGCCAAACGACTCGTAATGCGACGGCATCACTGCCACCTCCGCCGCCGAATAATAATACGGAAGTTTGTCCTGATCGCGCGCGCCTAGAAACACAACCGATTGATCCAAACCAAGCGTTTCGCACAATTTCTTCAGCCGCGCCATTTCCACGTTCATTTTTTCGGGGCTTGCCGACGGGTCGCCGCCGATGATCGCCAGATGCACCGAGCGCGCCTCCTTCTTATGCAAACAAGACATCGCTTCGATCAGCGTATCCACGCCTTTGAGCGGCTCAATGCGTCCTACAAACAGAATCATCCGATCGTCAGGCTTTAAACCGATGTAGGCTTTTGCCTCGTCGGGGGGAATTGGATAAAAACGACCGACATTTACGCCCGGCGGGATAACAACCATTTTAGACGAATCTGCTTTGTATAAGAAGCGCAGTTGCGTCATCTCCGCCAGCGTAGCGACAACGATGCGATCAACGCGCCGCAAGACTTGCTTCTCGCCTTCGATCCGATATGCGCCTTCGCGTTCGGCTTCGGTGCGCGCAATACGATTCTTCATTTCGCCGAGGGTGTGAAACATATGGACGATAGGCGCGCCCGCCCACGCGTCCGAAAGCGAAGCAGCGGCAATGCCCGACATCCAATAGTGACTATGAATAATGTCATATTGAATTCCTTTGTCGATGGCGAAGTCTTTAATGCCTTCCGCAAATTGCGGGATATATTCCGCCAGTTCCCGCTTAGACATAGGGTGTTCAGGTCCCGCAGGGATATGAACAACGCGGTTGCCGTAACCAAGTTCATGCAGAACGTGCGGCACATGGTCGTCTTGCGAACGCGTGAACACGTCCACATGAACGCCCATTTTCCCTAGTTGGCGCGTCAGTTCGCGAACGTAGACATTCATTCCGCCGGTATCTTTGCCGCCCAGCGTGGCGAGCGGACAGGTATGATAGGAAAGCATTGCGATGCGAAGCATAGATCTATTTTCTCACGACACAGACGCCGCGTAAGTTCAAAAACTTGCTAGATTAGTTTTTATCCTTTATAATCCCCGCCGCTGAAATTGCCACCGTAGCTCAGCTGGTAGAGCAGACGATTCGTAATCGTCAGGTCACGAGTTCGAATCTCGTCGGTGGCTCACTGTGAAGAACTCCGAGTTTTTGAAAAACTTGGAGTTCTTGTTTTATATCCACTTTTCCAGTTCGAAATTTTTTGCAAATGGGTTTACAAAACGAATGCCTTCTAATACTTGTCCATCTTGAAAATCTTCACTGAAAATGACAGGGATGTCGTTGGCTAAGGCACATGCCCAAATTTGCGCATCATAGAAAGATAGAGAATGCTCCTTTACCCCGCGCGCCGCGATCATAACGATCGACGGAGTTAGCAAATAGGTCGGGAAGGAGAGCAGGTATCCCTGCACATATTCCAAAGCCCTTTCCATGGGAAGCTTCGGCTTCGCGCCTCGAGTAACGGCATTGAAAAACTCGGATAGGCATTGAACGCTTATACAACCTAACGAGCTATTTTGTAATTCACGGAGGATAGTTAATGCGTGAGCGCGCTTGTCTCTCTCGGCAAGATCAAAGCCATACACCAGAACATTGGTGTCAAGTAGAATTTCTGTCATATCGTTTCATTCGATCTTCATACAGATCTTCTCGTTTCCAATCTCGCTTTTTTTGAGGCACGGGAGGAAGTTTGTCCATTTCCAACATCGCGGCATACAATTTATTCCAAGCATCTCGGTCATAAGCAAGGCGGTAGCCAGCGCGCTTCAACTCGTTATCGAGGGCGCGGCGAATGATCTCGGAGATCGGAAGAGCGTCGTGTAGGGAAAGCGTGTAGATACTCGTGGTCGCCGGCGGG
>BQMV01000280.1 GCA_022181005.1 Anaerolineaceae bacterium
CCGATCTGGCGAGGCGCTCGTCGGCGCGACGCGCTTGTTGCAAAGCCAATTCGTCGGTAACTGTAACGTAGGCTTTGACGCGCTCGTCCACGCGGCGGATGCGCTCCAGCGCAGCTTGCGTCAATTCGACGACGCTAATCTTTTTGGCGATCAGCGCTTGATGAAGTTCGTGAATAGCGAGGCGAGAGAGTTCCATAGCGAGTGTTTAATAACGACAGACGAGCAGGGATGAACAAAGATGAATAAATTCTTTTCATCCGCGTTTATCTGCGGTTGATTAATTCTCTCCTTCCAACACGGTCAACACCTTGACGTAGCCGCACTCGGACAGCGGCGCGTTTTTCAAAAATTCTTCGCGGTTCATAGACGGTTGCACAATGTCCTCGCGCAATACATTTTCCGCATTGGCAAAATCTGAAGCAGGCGGGACATCGTCGGTGTTCACTTCATCGAGCATGGTGAAATGTTCGATAATGGACGAAAACTGTCCGCTGAAAATTTGCGCCTCTTCTTCAGAAATTCCGAGGCGGACTAAATTTGCAATGTGTTTAACCGTTTTTGTACCTATTGTTGACATAAAAGCCTTTCTAATCGTGATATTGAGTCATCGTTTCTATAAAACTTATTCCAGCCAACACTTCATTAATTCTTTGCTCCGTCAATGCTCCAATGTACTCGCCTAATTGCAACTTATCTATCGTGAATATCTTTGACACTTCGATCACGCTTTGTTTAGGCAAATTTGCTTCGCCTGCTTCAAGCAGGATATTGCCAATAGATTTTGCTCGTTTCAAGTTTGATGTAATCGCGCAAACGGTAATTGCGCCCATTTTATCTTCTTGAACAACAACGTAGGGATGCGCATAATCGGATTCGATCTCGTTCGATTCGCTTGGCATAATCCAAAACACATCGCCTAGACTGAGAGACCGTTTCTTAAAGGCTTTGTTCCTTGCCAGTCTCATGTAGGTCGCGCTTTTAGCGCGACTTCTACTCACGATAACCTGTCACGTTGAAAACGTGACTACGTTTTTGCTGACCACAAAACATGGTCAATTGTCTATCGTCCATTATTCAAACTTAATTTTCAATTCTTTCAACTGCTTCGCTTCCACTTCCGAGGGCGCATCCGCCATCACATCGCGTCCCGCTTGATTCTTGGGGAACGCAATCACTTCGCGGATGTTCGGTTCGTCCGCCAGCAACATGACCAAACGGTCAATGCCAGGCGCCATGCCGCCATGCGGAGGCGCGCCATATTCAAACGCTTCGAGCATGTGACCAAATTTCGTTTTAATTTCTTCATCGCTCAGCCCAAGCATTTGGAACATTTTCATTTGCACATCGCGCCGATGAATTCGGATCGAACCCGAAGCCATCTCGTAACCATTGCACACCATGTCATACGCATCCGATAAAACTTCGCCAGGGTTTGTTTCAAACTTCGGCAAGTCTTCCAACTTCGGCATCGTAAACGGATGATGTTCCGATTCCCATGCTTGCGTTTCTTCGTTGAACGCAAAAAATGGAAAGTCCACAATCCATGCGAACGCCATCAAATCTTTGTCCGCCAAATTCAATTTATCTCTAAACCACACGCGCAATCCGCCCAAAACTTTATTGGCGATTGCTTTTGTATCCGTTGCAAATAGGATTAAGTCCCCTTCGACAAAATTTATTTTTGCTTTGAGCGATTCCAACTCACTAGCGGATACAAACTTAGACGCGCTTCCTTTCACGCCCTCGCTTGATACTGCTAACGTGGGCATTCCCTTCGCCCCAAGCACTTTTGCCACTTCCGTCAACGCGTCAACTTCCTTGCGCGACATATCCGCTGATTTTGGCGCGACGATACACTTAATCACGCCGCCAGCGGACAACGCGCCTTGAAATACTTTGAATTCGCTGTTTGCAAAAATATCCGACACATCTTGCAATTCCATGCCGAAGCGTAAATCGGGTTTGTCTGTGCCGTATTTTTCCATCGCTTCACGATATGCAATCTTCTTCCACGGCTTGGATAATAACTTCTTGTGTGGCGCAACGGCTGGAATCATTTCTGTAAACAAGCCTTCGACTAAATCCAATACGTCATCACGATGCACAAAGGACATTTCCAAATCGAGTTGCGTGAACTCAGGCTGACGGTCTCCGCGCAAATCTTCATCACGGAAACATCTTGCAATCTGGAAATACTTGTCCATGCCTGAGACCATCAGCAATTGCTTCAATTGTTGCGGCGATTGCGGCAGCGCGTAAAATTGTCCGGGAAACAAACGCGAGGGGACAAGATAATCTCGCGCACCTTCGGGAGTTGCCTTGAACATAATCGGCGTTTCAATTTCGATGAAGCCTTGTTTATCCAAATAATCGCGCATGAACTTGACGACTTTATGCCGCAAGACCATGTTGTTGGTCAATCGTTCGCGGCGTAAATCAAGGTAACGATATTTCAAACGCATGTGTTCATCTGGTAAATCCGCATCTGAACTGATCATAAACGGCAAAGTCTTGGCAGGATTCAACACAGTGATGCGTTTTGCAATAATCTCAACATCGCCAGTCGCCATTTTGGGGTTTTCCATGCCAGCAGGTCTTTTTTGCGCCAAGCCTTCAATTTGCAAGACCCATTCAAAGCGCACATCTGCTACAGTATCCAAAATTTCTTTTGGCAAATCGGGATTGATCGTAATTTGCACAACGCCTGAGCGATCGCGTAAATCAAAAAATGCCACGCCGCCATGGTCGCGCCGACGGTTGACCCAGCCTGAAAGCGTCACGCTCTGACCTGCATGACTCGCTCGTAATTCTCCGCATGTGTGCGTTCGATACATAGTTTCTCCTTATGCCGCTGCGAGGGTCGAGGCGCAATAGCGTTAGGAAAACCGCTTCGCTCCTCTATGCAATGACATTCGCAATATAGATAAAATAAATCGCCCTTCGCTATGGCGTTGGGCGATTGGTTCGACTTTTCTATCCGTCAACTAGCAAGGTTGCGCCCAACGACACAAATGATCGTCATTATCATTATCATTGGGCTGAGACGAGTATTTCATCGTGGCGCGGATTATAGCACAAAGTCAGATTTGGCAAGCGCGTCATTTTCCAAAGATTTTAATCGTCGTTTTCGCCATCCCTCCTTCTAACGCGGCTTTAGCGAAGGTTCTTCAATGTAAGGTCGGTGTAAGGTTGATGTAAGGTCGGCGCCACGCGTTTCTCTTCCATTCTCTTGACAAATATCGTATAGTTATTTTGCTAAAAATACTTTTAAGAAGGAGAAGGATATGGGCTCAAAAGTACTGTTCGTCTTGAATGCTATTGTCGTATTGGCTTTGGGGGCGGCGCTGATACTCGTTCCACAAACCGTTCTAGCGCAATTTAAAGCGGAAACGCGCGTACCGGAACTTCACATGGCACGCTTTCTCGGCGCAGCGCTGGTCACATTAGGGCCGCTGCTTTGGTTCGCCAAAGATGCGTCTGACGCAAGCGCGCAGAAGCGTATGTCATTCGCCATGCTAGCCGGGACCGTCGTAGCGCTGATCGTGACGATTATGGGAATCGCCGCCAGCGGCATCATCCGTCAATACGGCTGGGCGCTTATTGTCGTCGAATGCGTTTTCGGATTGGGATATGCTTTTGTGATATTTGTACAACCGCGCATGAAATAAGCGCGTTCGACGATGACCGCGCCTTAGTGCGCGGTCATCGTCGGCATCGCAATAGCGTCGCTGGCAAAGTCGAGCCGCGCCACTTCCTCATCGGTCAACCTCCATCCAAGAGCGCCGGCATTCTGTTCTGCCTGTGCCGCGTTCTTGGCGCCAGGGATCGGCATCGCGCCTTTACAGATCGTCCAATTCAACGCTACCTGCGCGCAAGATTTCCCGCCATGGTCTTGCCCAACTTGAGTCATATATTTAAGTAAAGGCTGAACGCTCGCAAGGAACTTTGCGTACTTCGAGGCGCGTCTGCCCGCAGGAGGATTCTCAGGCGTGTATTTTCCAGTCAACATGCCGCGCTCCAATGGGCAGTACGCAATCATGCGGATTCCCAATTCGTTACAACGCGCAAGGATGCCGTCTTTTTCAACTGTGCGATTCAGCAAACTATAATGCACCTGATTAGCGGCGAGCGGAACTCCATTGCGCTCCAACGCTGAATAAGCGGCAAGCATCCGCGCATGGCCGTAATTCGAAACGCCCACAGTGCGCGTAAGCCCAGCCTTGACGCACTCCGCCAGCCCGTCCATCAACCGATCAGAACCGATCAACGGATTGGGCCAATGAATCTGATACAAGTCTATGCGCTCAACGCCTACTCGAGCAAGGCTGCCGCGCAGCGCCCGCAAAGGCGCTTGTTTAGAAAACCGCCAGGGCCAGGGGAAAAATTTGGTCGCGATCAACGCCGGTTGGTCGGTCTCCTGCAAGAATCGCCCTAACAAACGCTCGGACAACCCATTGCCGTATAGCTCGGCGGTATCCACAAATCGAACGCCCGCGTCAAGCGAAGCCCGAAACGCCTGTCCCACTTCTTCCACGCCATATTCTCGCCCATATTGCCAAATAGCGCGATCGCCCCACTGCATCGCGCCTAGCCCCATTTCAATAGCATGTAAAAATCGCGTCTCGTCGCTAATCTCCGTCACAATTCACTCCCAACAAACGCCTTCAATGGCTCTTATTATCTACGACGATTGTATCTTAAAATATGACGCGATTGCGGTCAGCCTACATAATTCGAGTAAAATTCACCGTCAAAGCAATTTCGGAACTGGCGGAACTTCAGCCAACTCGTCCTCTCAACACAGAGAGGGGTTGACGCTCCTCGAGTTCCAAGGAGATGATCGTGACTGCGAATTTCAACGCGCGAAATTTTGAATCTGCCTCGAGTCTCAACCGGCGGCTGGGGTTGCCCTTTTCAAATCTATCTTTACTGGAACGCGCCCTCACCCATCGTTCTTATGTTAACGAACATCAAGACGCCGCAGAAGATAACGAACGTTTGGAATTTCTCGGCGACGCGGCGCTTGATTTTGTCGCAGGAGCATGGGTGTACCGCCGCTTCCCCGATATGCCCGAAGGCGACTTTACCAAGATCCGTTCGGCGCTCGTCTGCAACGATCAACTGGCAAAGTTCGTGCGCACGTTAAATCTGGAACGCGCGCTTCGTTTGGGACGCGGAGAATTCC
>BQMV01000281.1 GCA_022181005.1 Anaerolineaceae bacterium
AGTTTCTACAGATTGCACCGGCTCTTGCGGCATTGCGCCCAAATCTTTCAACCAATCAGGCTGGTCGCTTGCAGTTGTTGATTGCACCGGCTCTTGCGGCGTTGCGCCCAAATCTTTCAACCAATCGGGCTGGTCGCTTGCAGTTGTTGATTGCACCGGCTCTTGCGGCGTTGCGCCCAATTCGCTCAGCCAATCAGGTTGGTCGCTTGCAGCGGCTGATTTAGACTCAGCCGATAAAATGCTCGGATCAATACGATCCAGCCAATCGGGCGTAGATTCATCGGCTGAAGAAATTTCCACTTCGGCGGGAGCCATTGCCTTAACCCAATCGGGCATATCAGCGGCGGCAGCCGGCAACGGTTCCTCGTCATTCAAGATCGAAGATTTACTTTCATCAAAAGCGCCGGTTGATGCGCCCCAGCCAGCGTCGCGCAAGAAATCGGGGATATCTTCTTGCGGTTGAGCGAAGGCGCCCGTGGCGAGAGCCGCTTGCGGCGCAGAAGGAAGCGTCGTATCCGCTTCGGTAAACGCGTTTGTCAGCCATTCGGGTTGATCGTTTGCAGACTCAGATGGCAATTGAATCCCTTGCGATTCGCTCCAACCGGAAGGCAAGCCCACTAGCTGACCCTGCCAATCTAATCGTTCGATCGAGACGGCTGAGTCAGGCGCGGCAGAAACATCTAACAGCGAGCCGGAAACGTGCGCCGCATACGGATCGAGTTCAACTACGCGCTGACGATTCGCCTGAACGCTTTCAGGTCTTTCCCCGTCAAGAATATCAACCAGAATCGCGTTCGCATCGTAACAATAAGGATAGCGTCGCAACAATGAGGAGCAGGTTTCAGTCGCTTCGGCCTTCTGACCGCTGCGAGAATATGCGCGCGCCAGCAACGCTTCCATGTCGGCGCGACCAGGGTCTTCCATAAGCGCGCTCTTAATTTCAGAGATCGCTTGCGGGTACAACTCACCTTTGACATACATATGCGCAAGCGCGCCGCGTGTCATACGGATACGCGGAGGCGCGGAGCCGTCTCGCCGGGTATACAAACGTTGCAACTCGCTTTGCACGGCGGCGTTCGACGGTTGCGCTTCAAACGCGCGTTCCATGTGCCAGATCGCGTCATCGAGGCGATTCTCCTCATCGCGAATCAGGCTCATTCCCACATGCGAAACGAAATCGCTCGGCGCAGCGGCAAGCGCGCGCGAAAAAACATCGGTCGCGTCGCCGTATCTCTTCGCTTCAAGAAGCGTTTTGCCCAACAATCTATAGACGGCAAGATTCTTAGGATATATTTTTAAGATATGATGGCAATGCGCTACAGCCTCGTCGAACTGACTGCGGTCAAGCATCGCTTCAATCTCGCGGTAATACGCTCGTAAAGTTATTTTAGCCATGAGTCGCTCTGTTCCTCCGTCTATTATAACTCACCTTAATTATAGAATAACGGCAAAGGTTGCGCAAAATTAGCGCTGTATTGATGCGCGGCAAGAACCATCTCGCGCGCTTCCGCCAGTTTCGCTTCGTCATTCGCATGAATGGTAAAGAGCGGATCGCCTTTTTGAATGCGATCGCCTACTTTGCGATGAACGACAATGCCTACTGCATGGTCAACCGCATCGGATTTTTTAGCGCGTCCGCCGCCGAGGATGACCGACGCTTCGCCCACGCTGCGCGCATCGATCTGAGAGATATACCCGCTCGTCGGCGACTCGACCGCTTCGACGCGCTTCGCGCGCGGAAATTTGGAAACATCGTCCACATACGATGCGTCGCCGCCCTGCGCTTTCACTAACGCGCGGAACTTCTCGAACGCAGAGCCGTCTGCCAGCGCTTTCGCGGCTTGCGCGCGCCCGTCTTCCAAATTCTTAGCGCGTTTGCCAAGCCTTAACAAGTGAGCGCAGACGTGCAAACAATGTTCGCGGAAGTCGTGCGGTCCGCCGCCTTGCAACGTCTCTATCGCTTCCACAACTTCGAGCGAATTCCCGACCGCATGACCCAACGGTTGATTCATATCAGAAAGCAACGCCACAGTTTCGCGCCCAGCCAATTTGCCAATATCTATCATCAAGTTCGCCAATGCGCGCGCTTCGTCGAGCGTTTGCATAAATGCGCCCAATCCCACCTTCACGTCTAGTACGATCGCTTGCGCCCCAGCCGCGATCTTCTTGCTCATGATCGAAGAAGCGATCAGCGGAATGGAAGGCACAGTTCCGGTTACGTCGCGCAGAGCGTACAGCTTCCCATCGGCGGGCGCAAGCGTCAGCGATTGACCGGTTAGCACAATGCCAATTTCTTTGAGTTGTTTCTTAAATTCCTCAGTGGTTAAATCCACACGATAGCCGGGGATCGATTCGAGTTTATCGAGCGTGCCGCCGCTAAAACCGAGTCCGCGCCCAGACATTTTGCCGACAGGCAACCCGCACGCCGCCACAATCGGAAGAACGGCGATGCTGGTTTTATCGCCTACGCCGCCCGAAGAATGCTTATCCACCGCCAGGTCAACCGTGTCGCTTAAATCGAGCATATCGCCGGAATGCGCCATCGTCAACGTCAGGTCGGTCGTCTCGCGCGCCGTCATACCGTTCAGGAGGACCGCCATCGCAAAAGCAGACGCTTGATAATCCGGCGCGTCGCCAGAGACAAATCCCTTGATGAAAAATTCGATCTCTTCGCGATTAAGTTCGATTTTGTCGCGTTTTTTGATAATTATGTCAACAGCGCGCATAAAGTTCTCCTTAAGTTTGGAAGTATTGTAATACAGGAAGAGAGGAGCGCAAATAGATGCGCGGTTCGTTTGCCGAATATCCCCTTGCGTTATGATTCCGCGTCGTTCTAAAATCGAGCGTTTTGCCGGCGCGCCCCGTTCATCTATTTCTCTAACAAATCTCTCGCTTTCGACCAGATTTCATCGAACATTTCCACGGTTAAGCGTTTGGTGGAAGTGTTCTGCCGACTGGGATGATAGGAACAAAGAAGCATTGCAGATTTCAAGTCAAAGACAGCGCCGTGCGAAAATTTATAGTCAGCGATGCGCAGACCGCGCATTTTCAGAATGCGTTCAAAGGCAATGCGCCCCAAACACACGATTACTTTCGGTTTAAGGATTTCCAATTCGCGTTCGAGATAGGGTTGGCAGTTATTCAATTCATCGAGACTGGGTTTATTGTCGGGCGGAGCGCAACGCTCAACCGCTGTGATGTACACGTCATTGAGTCGCAATCCATCGTCTCGAGAGACGGCTTCAGGTTGGCTGGCAAAGCCCGCCTTATATAACGCAGGGTATAAAAAACCGCCTGAAGCGTCGCCGGTGAAGGCGCGCCCCGTACGATTCGAACCGTGCGCGCCGGGGGCGAGTCCTACGATAAGGATTCGCGCTTGCGGGTCGCCGAAGCCGGGCACAGGTTTCGCCCAATATTCTTCATCGCGATAAGCGCGCCGTTTGACGCGCCCTACTTCCTCGCGCCAAGCTACCAAGCGCGGGCATTTACGGCAAGCGATAATTTCTTTGTTCAGTCTCTCAAGCGAAGTTGACATAGCCCAATGATAGCGTATTTATAAGTTTGAACGCCTAAATGCTTCAACTTGCAAACTCTTAAACGATCAACATAGCATCCCCAAATGAATAAAAGCGATAGCCTTCTTGAATCGCCGTTTTATATGTTTCTAAAATTCTCTCGCGCCCCGCGAACGCGCTGACCAACATCAACAATGTGGACTTGGGCAGGTGAAAGTTGGTGATCATCGCGTCCACGATCTTGAATTGATAGCCGGGCAGGATGTAGAGGGAGGTGGGACCAAGGAAGGCAGAGATTGGAGAATTAGAGATTAGAGAATTGGCACCGGGGGAATTGGAGACTGGAGACTGGAGACTGCCGGCCGATTCTAG
Organism: Anaerolineaceae bacterium; assembly: GCA_022181005.1. GTDB lineage: Bacteria > Chloroflexota > Anaerolineae > Anaerolineales > Villigracilaceae > Defluviilinea. The sequence continues at coordinate 3,888 of BQMV01000281.1, forward strand.
GGTTCTGACCGAAGTTGTACCGACAGCGATTATCTTTCCTCCTCTCGTGCGGGTTTCGTTAATTGCATCCGCTGTTTCTTGAGTCAACTCGCACCACTCACTGTGGATCTTATGTTCTTCGGGGTTATCTTCATTGACCGGCGCAAATGTGTCCAAGCCAACATGCAATGTGACATAAGCGACTCTTACGCCTTTGACTTGCAACTCCTCCAACAAGCGCGGCGTGAAGTGCAGTCCAGCCGTGGGCGCGGCGGCGGAACCGGGCTCTTTGGCGTAGACCGTTTGATAGCGTTCGGGGTCATCCAATTTTTCGTGAATATACGGCGGAAGCGGCACATTCCCCACTTTGGAAAAATAAGGCTCGATGGGTTCGGAAAATTTTATCAATCGTTCCGACCCGTTCAACTCTTCGATGATCTGAACTTCAGGTCCTTCTTCCACTTGCGTCACTCTGCCTACGCGCAGACCTTTGCCTCCAACCAACGCCTCCCAAGTGACTTCATCTCGGCGGCGCAATAACAAGAGTTCAACTCGCCCGCCAGTTTCCTTCCGCGCGAAGATCCGCGCAGGGATGACGCGCGTTTGATTCAACACGAGCAGATCCCCCGCGTTGAAATAATCCGTCACATCGCGGAAGATGCGATGCTCAAGTTTCCCATTGCCGCGATGCAACACCAACAGGCGCGACGAATCACGCGGCTCAGCAGGCGTCTGCGCGATGGAGGTTTCGGGGAGGTTGTAGTCGAAGTCGGAGGTTTTCACGATACTGAGATTCTTTGCCGAATCAATTCCCCAACCTTATCAATACTTAATAAAATAACCTTGCTATTTTCTTCAGCCTTCTTCCAGTATTCTCGAGATTTCTTAGTATCTGCATACTCATAATCAAGTGCTTCTGAATAAGCAATTGATCTAATCTCCTCTAATGCATCAAAAATCTCTATTGGATAAAAGGGTTGGTTTTGTAACAATTTCATCAAAAAATTATTATAGCTAACTCCAAATTTATTCAGTCTATTCATTCGTCGCTGTTCATCTGTTTCGTTTGGATTGACAGTGTCAAACCTTGGGCGCAAATTAAGTGTTGCATATCTTAGCTCTATTAAGGCTTTCCACAATTCTGATAAGACTTCAAATTCTTTATCAAAAGCTTTCTCATGAACATGCATGCGTTTGGCATACTCAACCCGTATTTCCTCAACTTTCTCCGTGATCTCTTTTATATCCTCTTTAGTAGCTAAATTTTCGCCTTTCTTGGAAAAATAAGAAGGCAAATACGATTTAATCACTAATCCAAGTATTACTGCAATAACAATTTGCAAT
>BQMV01000282.1 GCA_022181005.1 Anaerolineaceae bacterium
TTACCTACACGACGCTCTTCCGATCTCGGGAAGCAGGCAGCGTCCCTTTTATTCGCCTCATGCTGCGTTCAAGCGCTGAGCAAAGTGTAGAAGAACCTATCTTCACCCTGCAAGCTATCATTGATGGACAATTTGACGCTGACCTGCGCAACTGGTGCGCGGCGGCGCGCAACTTTGAAACGTCCTTGCTTGTCGAATACGGAACGGAAGTCAACGGCGAATGGTTTTCGTGGAATGGCGTTTGGAACGGCGGGAATACAACGTTTGGATATGGCGACCCCAATGAACCAGATGGACCTGAACGCTTCCGCGATGCCTATCGCCACATTGTCAAAACCTGCCGCGATGTAGGCGCAGAGAACATCATCTGGGTTTTTCACCTCAACGCCGAAGACTGGCCGCAAGAGAGCTGGAACGCCTTTGAAAACTATTACCCTGGCGACGACTACATTGATTGGATTGGCATCAGTAACTATGGCGCGCAAACTCCGCAAGACGATTATTGCGATGAATTTCGTCTGGCTATGGACGCCGTCTATCCGCGTGTGGACTCTTTGACCCCTGATAAGCCTATTTTCATTGCCGAATTCGGCGTGACGAAAAACAATCCGCTCTGCGACCAGGCGGAGTGGGCGCGCTCCGCCTTGACCGATATTACATCGTTTCGCTGGGCGCGTATCATTGCTTTCTCGTGGTGGAACGAATGGTGGCAAAACGACGACAACCCTATCAACGATACCACTATGCGCCTACAGGACAATCCTGAGCTTTCTTTTGTCTTTCAGGAGTTAGTAGGGAATAACCCTGTTGTAATCGGACAGCCTTCTCTGCTTCCATGACTAAACTGCCCCGAAGGTCTATTTATTGCCATGAATGCTGGCGCTGTAGCGTAGCGAAAACCCGCCCGCCGATGAACGGCAATGTCAATCTCAAAGGATCGCTTCGTAAAAATTATGCCTAAACAAACCAATGTATTGCGGTGGTTCCCCGTACTTTTTTTGATGGCGGTTATTTTTTGGTTTTCCTCTCAGCCTTCGAATGAACTGCCAAATTTCAGCTGGGCTGATGCGCCAATTAAGAAACTGGCTCATATCCTGGAATATGCGGCGCTGACGTTTTTCATTTGGCGCGCGCTGAGGTTTCAGAGAAAATATCGCTGGCTGGCATGGTTGATCGCGGTTGCATACGCCGCAACGGACGAATTTCACCAATCCTTTACGCCGGGCAGATTTCCCTCCGTATGGGATGTGGCTATCTTTGACAACCTAGGGGCGCTTATCAGCATATGGATCGCGCAACGCTTCTCAGATAGATGCGGCGAAAGCGTTTCGCGCGATCGCTGATGTTGGCTGATTCTCGCTCTCTTGCTTTTCTACTCAAACTCTAAATCTAGCTCTTCGCTGTCTGTCCACTCATCCGCGCGATTAATTTCGATGTCAGCGAAGAGCTCGTCTTGTTGAGCGTCGATGCGATAACGCTTAATCAGTTCGAGCATTGCCAGAAAGGTGACGACGATCTCCAGCCGCGACGCGCCTCCGCCCACCAGCGTGCGGAAAGTGACGCGTTGCGCTTCGCGCAAGATAGTCGCGATCAGATCGATCTTTTCGCGGATTGTCACACGCGGCGGAGCGATCACAACCGCAAGGGGCTTCTTCTCTTTTTCGCGAGCGAAAGCCGCTTCTGCGGCGGCGACCAATTTCTCAAGCGTGAGATTGGTCAAATCTAATTTTGGCTCCACCTTCGGCGGCGGCGCGAGGCGGAGATGCGTTCGTAAGTTCGCGCCTTGCCGCGCCAACAGCCAGCCGCCGACTTCTTTAAAGCGTTTATATAACTTCAACTGATCAACTAGCGCCTGCCCAGCGTCTTCTTCGCCGGCTTCGCGCGCGGGCGGGCGCGGCAATAACGCCTCTGATTTAATCTGCAATAGTTTTGCGGCGATCACGAGGAACGCGGAAATTTCGTCTGCGCTGAGATCGCCTGAAGCGTTGATGTACGCGAGATACTGATCGGTCACGAGCGCAAGCGAAACAGCGGTAATATCCAACTCGGCGCGTTCAATGAGATCGAGCAATAGATCGAGCGGGCCCTCGTATATGGGCGTTTGGACGGTATAATTCAATTGGCGACCAAGCAGGTTTTCCATGAAGCGAGATTATAGTAGACTGGGCGGGTTTTGAAAACCTGTCAAGTCTCAGATATAATCTCCCTATGTCGAAGTTAACTCACCTTGATGAGCGCGGTAATGCAAAGATGGTGGACGTGAGTCGCAAACCAGACTCTGAACGAGTTGCGATTGCGCGCGGTGAAATTTGGATGAAGAAGACGACGCTGGATTTAATTCGCGCCGGACAAATTAAGAAAGGGGATGTCTTAACCGTCGCGCAGATCGCTGGAATCGCCGCCTCAAAACGAACCTCTGATCTGATTCCGCTTTGTCATCCTCTCTCGCTCTCGAATGTGGATATAGATTTCACGCTGGACGAATCGCTGCCCGGCGTAATCGTCACCGCCGCTGTGAAAACTGTCGGCAAAACGGGCGTCGAGATGGAGGCTCTGACCGCGGTCTCTGTTGCCGCGCTCACAATCTACGATATGGCGAAAGCCGCCGAGAAAACGATGCGGATTCAAAATATCCGCTTGCTTGAAAAGCAGGGCGGGCAGAGCGGCAATGTGATGAACGAGTAGATAAATACAATGTGCGTAGGCAGGTAAAGAATGAATCGCGTAAAATTGCTTTTTTTTGCAGCCCTCCGCGAGCGGATGGGAACCAGAACGCTGGATTTGGATTTGCCAGCGGGCTTGACGGTACACGGGCTAAAAGCCAGATTTTTGGACGAATATCCAGAAATGAGCGAGTCTATGAAAAGCGTATTGATCGCGGTAAATCGCGAATATGCGTCTGATGAAACGCTCATCCCATTAAATGCGGAGATCGGCTTGTTTCCTCCTGTGTCTGGCGGGTGACTTTCAACATGCAATCTTCCGGTCTACCAACTGTTTTTGCCGTCATCGAAGACGAAATTGACTTAAATGCTCTGCTCGCGCGGATCACGCTCGTGTCTACCGGCGCGGCGGCGATCTTTACCGGCATGGTGCGCGGCGAGACCAAGCGCGGCGAAGAGCGTCAAACCGAATATCTCGAATATGAAGCGTACATTCCAATGGCGGAAGAGAAGATGAGGCAGGTTGCAGATGAAATCCGCGCGCAGTGGAGCGCCGTGGAGGGAATCGCCATCGTGCAGCGGATCGGCATGCTCTACCCGAAAACTCCGACGGTGTTGATCGCTTGCACTGCTGCGCATCGCGACACGGGCGTTTTTGAAGCCGCGCGATATGGAATTGACCGCCTTAAAGAAATTGTCCCGATTTGGAAGAAGGAAGTGAGTCCTGACGGAGGATTCTGGATAGAGGGAGAATATGCGCCTAAGGCGGGCGAATAGGCTTTACTCCACTTTGTTTGGGACAGGGCGGGTTTCGTGACGAGCCGCCTAAATAAGTGTTAATGATAGTGTTCTTTTAGATTCGATCAATGGAGAGCGAATATGGAGAAAATTGTCATCACCGGTATGGGGACCGTGAACCCGCTAGGGTTGAACGTAAGCGAGTCTTGGAGCAATATCGTCAACGGCGTTTCGGGCGTGGGTCCGATAACCTTGTTCGACTCGAGTCTGCATAACGTTCGTATTGCGGCGGAAGTGAAGAACTTCAAGCCTGAGGACTATATGGACGCGCGCGAAGCGCGGCGGCGCGACCGTTTTGAACAGTTAGGCGCGGCGGCGATCAAGCAGACGCTTGATGATTCGGGGTTGGAAATCACGGAAGCGAATGCTGCGCGCATTGGCGTAGTGGTTTCTTCGGCGATCGGCGGCTTAACTTCGCTTGTAGATGCGATACTTATTAATGAGAAGGAAGGACCTCGACGCGTCAGCCCGTTTTTGATCCCGATGATGATGGCGAACGGCGCAGCAGGATTATGCGCGATTGATCATGGCATTAAGGGTCCATCGCTTTCGGTCGCTTCGGCGTGCGCTTCGGGCGCAGATGGGATTGGTATGGCGTGGATGATGTTGCGGGCGGGAATGATTGACGCGGCGATCGCTGGCGCGGCGGAGGCGACAGTCTGCTCTGTGGCGGTCGCGGCGTTTGATCGCGTCGGCGCTATGTCGAGACGAAACGAGGATTATTCGATGACGCCGCAGCCGTTCGACAAGAATCGCGATGGGCTTGTGATGGGCGAAGGCGCGGCAACGTTGATGTTGGAACGCGAGTCTTTTGCGAAGGCGCGCGGCGCGCGAATATTGGCTGAGATTGCCGGCTATGGCTCCACTGCAGACGCTTTCCATATTACTGCGCCGCATGAGAACGGGGCAGGCGGGGCGGCGGCGATTCGTTTAGCGTTGGAAACAGCTGGCGCCGCTGTGGATGAAGTAGGCTATATCAATGCGCACGGCACAGGCACCGCATTAAACGATATGTCGGAGACGCGTGCGATTAAAGCCGCTTTTGGCGGGCAGGCGTATAAAATCCCGGTCTCTTCTACCAAATCCATGACTGGGCATATTATGGGGGCGACCGGGGCGTTGGAGGCGATTCTTTGCGTGCAGGCGGTGCGCGAAGGCATTCTGCCGCCTACAATTCATTACGAGACTCCCGACCCCGAATGCGATTTGGATTATATTCCGAATAAAGCGCGTGAGAAGAAGATTGCACTGGCGATCAGCAACGCTTTTGGGTTTGGCTGCCATAATGCGGTGTTGGCAATACGGAAATACTCGTAAAAGATCGACTTTCCCTGCGAAGATCGTGGAATTCTTTTGGAAACCGACTTGCCCGCATGGGAAAGTCGTGCTATAATCCGCCGTCGCTTAATAGAAATCAAACATTACTTAGTTTAAGGAAGAAAGCAAAATGTCAAACGTATTACAAGCTCCCGACGCCGTTCGCAATGAAGCGAACCCCGCAATTCGCCCGGGTGATCCGGTCAGCGTCTACGTGAAGATCAAAGAAGGCGACCGCGAGCGCAGTCAGGTATCGAAAGGCACCGTGATCCGGTTGCGTAAGGGCGGATCGCAAGAAGCGGTTACTGTTCGGCGCACC
>BQMV01000283.1 GCA_022181005.1 Anaerolineaceae bacterium
GGTCACAGTCGGAAGCGCGCCAGGGCGCTTATAGACTTCTCTGCGAGCAGTGATCAAATCAACGGCGTCGGGGGCTAAATCTCCGTCTTCAGGCGTATACCAAACAGCAGTGCGAAACTTCTGATGGGCAGTCAGTTTGCCGCCGCAAGCTTTAACCAGTTGATGCCCAAACTCAATCGCATCGCCTTCAAAAACAAAATCAATGTCGCTCTCATGAACGGGACGCTCGAGAAGAAGATCGCGCACTACGCCGCCGACCAGATAACAAGGGACGCGCAATTCCGCGGCAAGCGCAGCGACGCGCAAGAGGAGCGTCTGCGTTTTAAGCGGGATTAGGCGCGGGTCGCGTACGCGGCGAAGTATCTCGTCCTTTTGCATAAAATCAATTTTACCCTTATAATCAGCGGATGTCTCTGCGTTCCAACCCGTCTCCTACAGTGAATTGTTCCTGCCAGTCTGGTTAGGTTCGCTTAAGCGCATCCAAACGGCTCCCAGACTCGGCGAGCCGTTTCTTTTTTATTGGGTAGCAACCATGACCGATTTAACGCTCAAAGAATTGACAGAACGCATGCACGCGCTGGTAGCGTCGAAAGGCTGGTATGCGCCGGACAGCAAACGTCCGCAGACTCCGCGCAATTTGGCGATATCGCTTTCGATTGAAGCGGCAGAAATTTTGGAGCATTTCCAATTCACTGACGCGATCGCAGCTCGCGATGAGTTAGGCGCCGAACTTGCGGATGTGATGTTATATCTTTTGCAGTTGGCGTCCGTTTCTGGAATTGATTTAGAAAACGCGATACTGAAGAAGATCGAAAAAAATAAAACGCGACGATGGGATGTTGACCTATGAACATATCGGTATTTGGCGGATCGCGGCCTACGCCGGATTCTCCCGCTTATGAAGAAGCGCGCGCGTTGGGCGCGCTCCTTGCCCAACGCGGACACGCCGTATTGACCGGCGGTTACATGGGCGTTATGGAAGCGGTTTCGCGCGGCGCAAGCGAAGCGGGCGGGCGCGTCATCGGCGTAACGTGCGGCGACATTGAAGCGTGGCGTCCGACCAAAGCGAACGGTTGGGTGCAGGAAGAGCGGCGCTTCCAAACGCTCCCCGAACGCATCCAAGCGCTGATCGAGGGTTGCGATGCAGCGATGGCATTGCCCGGCGGCGCAGGCACGCTGACTGAAATTACGTCCATGTGGAATCTCATGATCGTCGAAGCGCTCCCCCGCCGGCCGTTAATTTTAATCGGGCAGGGCTGGCGTTCCACATTCGACTGCTTTTTCGACGCGCTAGGAAGTTATATGTCCGCCTCTCAACGCGAATTATTGTCTTTTGTAAACGACGCGAACGAGGCGCTAAAAAAGCTGGAAGATTGAACATCAAAGAGGAAAAATGGCAGAAGATAAATTACCTACTCGCGCGGAAGATTTTTCAGAATGGTATAACCAATTAGTTGTGCGCGCAGATTTGGCGGATTACGCCCCCGTGCGCGGCTGTATGGTCGTCAAACCTTACGGCTGGGCGCTTTGGGAAAACATCTGCGATTGGTTGGACGCGGAATTCAAGAAAACGGGACACGTCAACGCGGCGTTTCCAACGCTGATTCCGATGTCGTTCTTTGAAAAAGAAAAGGAACACGTCGAAGGATTTGCGCCGGAGCTGGCGGTCGTTACGCACGGCGGCGGCGCCGAGTTGGAAGAGAAGTTGGCGGTGCGCCCCACGTCCGAAACCATCATCGGGCATATGTATTCCAAATGGGTCAAGTCGTGGCGCGATCTTCCGTTGTTGATCGTGCAATGGGGTTCGGTCATGCGCTGGGAATTGCGAACGAAACTCTTTTTACGCACGGCGGAATTTTACTGGCACGAAGGTCATACCGCGCACGCGGACGAAGCCGAAGCCAAAGAAGAGATGTATCGCATCCTCGATATTTACGAACGTTTTTGTTACGAGCAAGCGGCTATCCCTGTGTTGAAAGGCACGAAGAGCGAAACCGAACGCTTCGCCGGCGCGCAGATTACCACGTCTATTGAAGCGATGATGTGGGATAAGCGCGCATTGCAATCGGGAACGTCGCATTATTTCGGCGAGAATTTTTCCAGAGCCTTCGACATTCAATTCTTGAACAAAGACAATCAATTGACGTTCGCGCAAACGACCTCCTGGGCGATCTCGTCGCGCATCATCGGCGCGATGATCATGGTGCATGGCGACGATAAAGGACTCGTCCTGCCGCCGCGCCTCGCCCCCGCTCAAGTCGTCGTCGTGCCGATCTTCAAGAACGACGACGAAAAAAATAAAGTGATGGAAGTCGCCGACCGCCTCTTCTCGGAATTGAAAGCCGCCGGCATTCGCGTCAAATTCGACGACCGCGACAACGTCTCCAGCGGATTCAAATTCAACGATTGGGAAATGCGCGGCGTCCCCGTCCGCGTGGAGATTGGTCCTAAAGACGTGGAAAAAGGAACGGTGGCGTTAGCGCGTCGCGATAGACCCGGCAAAGAAGGCAAAGTCTTCGTCTCACAAGAAGGAATCGCGCAAACTGTCAGCGCTTTGCTCGACGACGTGCAGGATTCGCTTTTGCAACGCGCCGTCGAATACCGCGACGCGAATATCCACAATGTAGGGACTTACGCAGAATTGCAGAAAGTCGTTCAAGACGGATGGGCGTTCGCCTACTGGTGCGAATCAACCGAATGCGAAAAGAAAGTCAAAGAAGAGACGAAAGCCACCACGCGCAATATCCCCTTCGAACAGCCGAACGAAGAAGGCAAATGCGTCGTCTGCGGAAAAGCCAGCAAGCGCAAAGTGTATTTTGCGAAAGCGTATTGATTGGATGTCGGGTAAAACCAAAAACTTAACGTCCGATGCCCGCCATAGACCTCGCTCGTCTCCGAAAACAGACCGCGCAACTGGCTGATCTATTCAACCAGCCCGCCGATTTCTTGCGCGAACTGAAAGAACTGCTTGAATTCTATGTCAATCGTACACTGCGAAGTCAAGACGTCGCGCCATCGTCCGTCCTGCCCACCTACCGAACTCCGGTTGTCGTCCTGCGTAGAATCGAAGCGGAACTCAACTTAGCCGCATCGGCTAACCCAACGCAAGCGTTAGCGCTCGCCGATGCGCTTTGGGATGAGGGTTGGCTGGAAACGCGCCTGCTCGCCGCATTCCTGCTCGGACGCATCCCGCCGCAAGAAGAGCGCTTGTTCGCCCGCCTCACCGCTTGGACGCAAGCTACACGCGATCCGTCCCTACGCAGCGCGTGGCTGACGACCAGCCTTGCCCGCCTGCGCCAAGAAGCGCCGCAACTTTTCCTTGTGCTGGTAAAGGAATGGCTCTATCCCACGCGTCAGCGCATGTGGCAGAACGGGGTACAAGCGCTCATTCCGCTGGTCGAATCAGAAGACTTCGACAACCTGCCAGCCATTTTCGAACTCGTCGAACCGGTCTTTAAAGCGTCGCCAGCCATATTGCAATCCGATCTGCGAGATTTATTGATCGTGCTATATAAAGCCTCGCCAGAGGAGACGATCTATTTCCTCCAACACATCTTAAGGAAGACGAAAAGCCCGTTGCCCGCAATCACGTTGCGCCGCATCTCGCCAGACCTGCCAACGGGGCTCCAAACCGAGGCGCGGGAACTCCTGCGCGAAATATCCACATGAAAAGGAAGGGCGCTCATGCAGCGACAAATTTACTGGCACACCACCGTTCACATGCCGGACGACAGCGTTCTTACGCCTATCCCTGAAAAAGCGGACATTGCCATTATCGGAGGCGGGTTTACAGGGCTGAGCGCGGCGCGGACGCTGGCAAAAAACAACATAAATGTTGCCGTACTCGAAGCGGAGACGATCGGCTGGGGAGCCAGTTCACGCAACGGCGGCATGACGTTAACCGGCTTAAAGCCCGCTATGCAAACGGTCCTCAAAACGTATGGGCGCGAACTGGCTGGAGAATTATTTCAATGCTCGTTAGACGCAGTGGACTTGGTCGAGCGCATCGTCAAAGAAGAAAATATTGACTGCGGCTTCGCGCGACGCGGGCATATCTTGCTCGCCAATAAACCTACGCATTTTGAAGCGCTCAAAAAAGACGTTGAATTTATGCAAAAAGAATTCAACTACGAGACCAAATTAATCGCTCCGCAAGAGTTGAGAGCGGAAATCGGCTCCGAACTATATTTTGGCGGTTTGCTGGACGAAATCAGCGGCGGGTTGAACCCGGCGCAATACGCGCGAGGGCTGGCGGACGCGGCAGAACGGGCTGGGGCAACGCTGTGCGCGCGAGCGCGCGTCGTCAAATTGGAGCGCAGTAAGAACGGTTTCTTCCTCCAAACCGCGCGCGGAAATTTAAGCGCAGAGAAAGTTCTAGTGGGCACATCCGGTTATACCGGCGCGCTCGTCAAAAAACTGCAAAGGAGGGTCATTCCGCTCGGCTCGTATATCCTCGCTACTGAAACGCTGACGGATGAAGTCGCGCGCGAACTGATCCCAAACGAACGTATGCTCTTTGATTACAAGAATTTTCTCAATTACTTTCGTCTCTGGGATAAGCGCTTGATCTTCGGCGGACGGGCAGCGTTTTTCCCCGAAAACAAAAGGACGCTGGAACAGAGCGGAAGAATTCTACGCGATGATATGACGAGGGTTTATCCGCAGTTGAAAGATGCGAAAGTTGAATATGTGTGGGGCGGCGTCCTCGATTTTACGTTCGACGATATGGCACACGTGGGCGAAGAAGAAGGGATTTTCTACGCCCTGGGCTACGCCGGGCATGGCGTGGCGTTGGCGACGTATTTAGGCGCGACGACCGCCGAAGCATTGTTGAAAGGCAACATCCAAGAACATCCGTTTGCAAAATTTGCTTTTCCATCCGCACCGTTGGGGCTGTACAACGGTTTCCCGTGGTTTTTACCATTCGCGGGCGCGTGGCACAAGATTTTAGATTGGACAGGGTGAACTAAGAGAAGAGAAAACAACTCGGAGTGACATATCGGATAAATAGTATTAGAATAGAAAAATATCTCTAACTTACGTAGGAGTTGCGCATGGCGACGAAGAAGGAATTAGAAGGCGAGGTCTTTTATCCATCTGAG
>BQMV01000284.1 GCA_022181005.1 Anaerolineaceae bacterium
AATGCGTTTAATGCTTCTGTCGAGACATCCATTTCTTGAAACGCTTGATTTTCTTCGATCATTGCGATTGCCTCGCGCTTCTTCAATTCAGAGTAGCGTTCGGAGATCGCCCGATCTGTTATGGTCATTGCGCCGGTAAAGAGTAGAAATGGCATGAGAAGCAGCCAGCCGCGTTTGTACGACAGCGCAACGGGCGCGATTGATTTGCGCGGTTGATGAACGTTGACGCCCAAGAGGGTCATTCCCCAAAGCGCCGCTTGCGTTATTCCAACGCCCCAATAGAATAGTGGAATCCAGTCTATGGGAACGATATAACGTCCGCCGGAAGTGCGCGCTACTGCGAGCGACGCAATGTAAGTGAGATAGACGCCTAACGGGACAAACCCTGCAAGCCGCCATCTGTGCCATGAAGCGCCTAACCCGATGGATATTAACAGCAAATTGGCAATGAGAAGAAGCGCTTCTTGCAGGGTGAGGGCGCCTTGCCAGATGCCGTCGCTTTTTCCCCAATATGGGTGCGCCTCATAGATAGTTCGTTGAATATCGTGGAAGAGAAGGTTGGTCGGTAAGACGAGTACGCTGGCGACTACATTATGAGAGAAATGGCTTAATAGAATGTTGTACGAGGGGCTGGAATTACTTTCGGTTTTAGACGACGCCGAAGAGTAAAAGGACGCTGCGCTTGCAGAGCCTTTAGAGCGTATGGACGGCGCATTAAAGGCGAGTTGGTGCGACTGGCGAGATTCTTGCGACGAAGGGGCTGGGGTAGGGGTTGTGAAAGGCTGGAAGCGGTAGGTGTCGCTAAATATCCTCATTGTTTTTTCGGCGAAGAAGAAAGGACTTCCGGATAGAACCCAACTGCGCCACATCCAAGGAGAAAGAACGAGGATCAATGAGACGACGATCGTTAGGGACGCGCGGAGACCTTGCTTCCAACGAGCCCCATAAATAAGCAGAATGCCGGCGATTACCGCTATTGGAAACATTAATGAGTTAAATCGGAGTAAGATCATTAATGCGAGCAGCCCGCCGATTGGAAGGGCGTAAGAGTCTCCCTTTTGAGGGGCGCGCAGCCAGCGAAAGAGGAGCAGGGCTGCTATTGCCAGACCTACTCGTGTTGGATATTCCGTGAGCAGGAAACGCGCATGCGATAGATCGATCATATTGCTGGCGGCGAAGGCGTTTAACTCATGAAGAATAGTTAAGCCAGCAACGAAGAGTCCGGCAGGGCGGCTGTGGAGCGACTTGCCGAGCCAGTACATGAGGGCGGGAAAGATTGCCAGCAACCCGGCTTGGAGGGCGGATATACGAGCGTAATTGTCGCCGATTAGCAGGTGAAAGAACGCGAGTATGCCCATGTACCCCGAGTGATCTTGAAATGCATTGCTATTGCTGAAGCCCTGACCGATAAGCGCAAATTGCGCCCCCGTGTCCCAAACAGCCGAATCGGCGTAAGGGTAGATTGCATTGTCGGGGGCGTATGGACCGGGAAAGAAAAAATTACGAGGCAAGGAGGCGGAAGACCATAGTATAGCGGTTAGAAGCCAGAGCGCTAGTCCGATGAGTAGATCTGCGCGCCATAGATGACGACCGACGTTTGTACGGACTGGCAGACGACGCCTTGCAAACGCCCAGCAAGCGGATAATAGAATAGTCAACCAGCCTGTGAGCCAAACTTGCCCCGGTAACAGCGGGATTCCGATGGAGTACCATGAGGCGCGTCCGCTTAGGATAACGCCGATTTTTGTCCAACCTATCCAGATGAAAATGGATAGCAATAATAGAAAAAATAGTCCGCTGGCAAATAGAGCGCCTTTTTGAATCGAGAGTTGGGATCCATGATTATTTCGCGCGCGATTTAATAGCAAAAACAAGACGACTTGAGCGCCGATCAGTACGCATAGCCAAATCAGAGGCGCTGCTCTTTCCAGCGAGTCGCGCCAAGCGCCGAAGCGGTAACCGGGATTTAAGAGCGCTGTGGCAGAGAGCATGAAAACCGCGCCAAATATCCAGAGAAGCAATGAGGCGCGTTGCGGCGATGAAAGTAAAACCTCCCAAACTTGTTTGGCGAAGTTAAGGCTCTTCCAAGCGCGCCACGCCGAAATCCCTGCTGCGGCAAGTATGAGAGAGAGCGCTAAGATCGTGAAAATGCTTGTTGAGAGATGCCCAGCGGAGAATCGTCTTGTGAAAAGAAGCGATTCGGACAACAGTCCGCCGCCTGCCTCTATAGCGATAAGCAGGAAAAGAAGCGCAGCGCTTCGTCGAAAGAAAACTGTCATTTTTATTTACTTAAGCGCGTCAGTTAGTATGCGCCTTTGCCTCGCAATACGATCCAGAATGTTGCGATCAGGATTTTAATATCCAACCAGATGGAATAATTTTGAATGTAATATAAATCTTCGTCGGTGTGTAAATGCATGGGCTTATCGCTCCGACCGTGAATCTGCCACCAGCCGGTGATGCCTTGCGGCACGGCGAAACGTTTGCGTTGCCAAGGCTCGTATTTCTCGACAAGATGGGGAAGTTCGGGACGGGGACCCACCAGACTCATGGAGCCGCGAAAGACATTGAAGAATTGTGGAAATTCATCCAAACTCCATCTGCGTAGAAAGTAACCGACGCGAGTAATGCGCGGATCGTTGCGATGTTTGTGAATGAGGCGACCTTGCTCGTCAGTCTGCTCTACTAAATGGCGCATTTGCTCTGCATTCTTAACCATAGTGCGAAATTTGTACACCATGAATATTCGCCCGTTTTCCCCAATGCGTTTCTGGTTGAAGAGAACCGGGGAGCCGTCGTCTAGCCAGATCGCCAGGGCGATCAGACTCATGATTGGCAGAGCGGGAATCAGGATGAGGGATATCGTGAAAATATCGAAGACGCGCTTGATTAGACGCTGATTCTCCGTCAACGCAGGAGCGCGCACATCCATAAGCGGGATGCCGGCAAAATCTTCTACGGTTGCATGGTGTAATGTCCATTGAAAATAATCGGGAATGATTTGGACCCGTACAGGCAGGTTGAATAATTCTTCCATTAGTTGACTTGCGCGAGCGTGAGCGCGCAATGGCAGCGAAATGATCACATCGTCAACATGGCGTTCGCGGACGATAGCGCGAGCGGAGTCGAGCGACCCTAGAATATCCGTATGATTTTGCCGTTTCTTTTCGTCGTCGTCCAAAAAGCCGACCAGCTCGATCTGATGCGGATATTTTTTTATCCGCGCTTCCATCTCCCTGCCGACGATTCCAGCGCCTGCAATGAGCGTCCGACGGATGCGTCCTAGCTTTCGATTCCGTCGTTGATACCATTGACGCGCTGGGATGCGCCAGAGGAACAAGGCTAGATAGGAGAGCAGCATAAATGTAAGGAATAAAAAGCGCGAAATATCGCGGTAGGAGAAGTAGAGTATGCCTGCGAGAGAGATTCCTGCAAGAAAGCCCGATACTGTAAGACTAGTAAATTCTTCCACAATGCGCAAATTCTTTCGTCCATCGTAAACCGAAAAGAAATGCATGATGAGGATCCAAACGATAGGAAAAACCGCATAGAGCATAGGCGGCAAAGCGATCCGCCTATGGACGTCTTTGATAAACGGAACGATATCTAAATTCGGACGAATATAGGCGACCAGCCATAAGATGAATGCGATAACGATCGCGTCCATAATTATGGAAATGATCGCATAGTTGATCGAGAAGCGGCGGATCATGGCGAAGCGTCTAAAGCCAAATCTAGCATTTCGCGCCAGCCTGGAACGCGGAGATTAAAAGTCTGCGCAAAGCGCGTTGAAGATAAGGCGGAAAATGCCGGGCGGCTGACGGGGGATGGGAATTCTTGCGTCAAGGCGGGTTTTACGGTAACTGGTAGGTTCAAACGTTGGACGATGTAACGTGTTAATTCATAGCGGTTGACGAAATCGGCGGATGCTATATGATACATGCCGCAATGTTCCGACGCCCAACTGCCGCCCATTTGCATTATACGAAACAGCGCTAACGATGTTAATTCTGCGAGCGCACGCGCCCACGTTGGGCATGCTGTTTGATCGGTTACTGCGCGCAATTCACTTTGACGGCTCGCCCATTGTATCACTTTAGCGACGAAATTATCTTTGTGCGTCATACTATAGACCCAACTCGTGCGAAAAATGAAATTTAAGCCGCCGATATCTTGGATGGCGCGTTCGCCTTCCAGTTTTGTGCGCGCATAAATTCCGCTTGGGTTAGGCGTGTCCGTCTCGCAATAAGGCTCTGATTTTAAGCCGTCGAAAACGTAATCGGTCGAGAAGTGGAGGAAGAGCGCGTTGCGCTTTTTTGCTTCTTCCGCCATGATGCGGGGCGCGTTGCTGTTCACTTGGCGCGCCGCGTCCGCTTCGGTTTCTGCGCGATCTACTGCGGTGTATGCCGCAGCGTTCACTAATGCGTCCCAAGCCAACTCGTTTAAAACGTCTCGAAGCGAATCGGTTTGGGCGAGATCCGCTTCAGCGCGGCTTAACGCGACGACTTCTCCCAAATAAGGCAGCGTTTGCTGCAACTCCCAGCCAAGTTGGCCGTGCTTTCCTAGAAGAAGGATGCGCATTCCTAGGCTGTTTCTACGATCCATGAAAGATAAGAAGCGTAGCTGCTGGCTTTGACCAGATCAGCCAGCCGGTGGAGTTGACTGGCGGTGATAAAGCCGCTTCGATAGGCGGCTTCTTCCGGCGAACCGACTAGAAGCCCTTGACGTTGTTCGATGGTTTGGACGAAGTTTGAAGCCTGCAGTAGAGTGTCGTGCGTGCCGGCGTCGAGCCAGGCGAAGAGATCGGAAGAGCACACGTCTGAACTCCAGTCACGTGGCCTTATCTCGTATGCCGTCTTCTGCTTGAAAAAAAAAAAATTAAACTATCTATCATCACCATTCATCCTTTCTTCTCATGTTCCATTCATCTTCTCCCTCC
>BQMV01000285.1 GCA_022181005.1 Anaerolineaceae bacterium
TTTTAGGAGATGAGGCTGAGTATTGCCTGCAAAAGGCAATCGCTTTGACGACGATCCAGAATCAGCCGGTCTTAATTACCGCTTTTTTGCAGGGAAAAAATTTGTTGCGCGTTTTTAGAAAATCTTTCCAGTCCTCTAACGAAGACCTGCTTGCGCTAGCGGTAGAAACGGGTCGGACGTTGCGCAGAATTGTAGATCGAACGGCGACGCGGTTGGAAGTTGGCGAAGAAATTCACTCCGAATTTCCGGAGATGGTCGCTGAATATAAACGAATATACGCCCCAACCCGTCATGAAGTTCAAGCGCTTGATGGTCTAGTTGTCGAAGTGGAGCGACTTGCTTTACAAGGAGAGTGCAAGATTTTAATTCAGGGAGATTTTTGGCATGGCAATATGCTCCGAAGCTCGCAACATGGTCAGTTGATGCTTATGGATTGGCAATATGCGCGCTGGTCTAAAGACGTCAGTTTGGATTTATATATGTTTCTGCTGGCTGGGGCTTTAGCCGCTGTTCCCAAACGTTTTATAGACGGGCCGGCTGAGTCTAAAGCGCAAGCGGCTATCGCTGTCTTGCGCGCTTGGAATAAGCGATTGATCCCAGCGTATCTAAATGCTTTCGGTCAACCGCAGCAATATGTTAAACTGCCGCTTCGCGCAGGCATGTTGGCGTGTTGCGTTGAAAACGCCGTTCGCATCAGCCTCGATCGTAATTCGGATAAACCGCGAGATTTAATCTGGAAATTCATGTTTTCTGGCTTGCTTGACTGGCATAATTAGAAAAGATGAAATTCTAAAAAAGCGAAGCGAAACTGATGACATCTGGAAATAAAGCCGTACAACGTAAATTTAATATCGTTTATCTGATTGACGGATTAGGAATGGGCGGGGCGGAACGCTTGCTGGTTCCCATGTTAAAAACTTTGGATCGGAGCGTTTTTAATCCCCGGGTTTGCGTCTTTCAGGTCAGGAATGGCAACCCCATTGCCGACCAACTTCGCACGATCAATGTTCCGGTAGATTTGCTTCCTATTCCTCGTCTGCGCGATATAACCGCCATTCCGCGTCTTTACGCTTATTTGAAGAAAACACGCGCCGATTTGGCGCATACTCAGCTTGAGTTTGCCGATACGTTGGGAAATTTCACAGCAAAATTACTGCGTCTGCCCAGCGTGACCACGCTTCATACGATGACGCGGAGCGAGGCGAATATAAAATCTCGCCTGCATGAGTGCACGGAGCTGTTCGCTCTACGGAATTTTTGCGATGTCGTTATCTCTGTCTCGGAAGAAGCCCGCCAGTTTTATTTGCAAGCGAGCAAAACTCCGCTTGAGAAAACTCGCGTGATCTATAATGGCATTGACCTTTCCGCTTATGCTGACCTGGACGCTCGTCGCGAGCGGGCTTCCATTTGCAAGGAGTTTAACCTGCCTTCCAACGCGACTTTGCTGACCACTGTGGCTGTCTTGCGCGAACCCAAAGGCATTCAATTTATGATTGAAGCTCTGCCGATTATTGCAGCGGAACGCCCTGATGTGTATTATCTCATTGTGGGCGATGGCGTATATCGCTCTGAGCTTGAAAGAGCGGCAGCAGAGAGCGCGGGTAGGGCTCGCATCATTTTTGCCGGTCAGCGCAACGATATTCCTCAAATCTTATCCGCCAGCGATTTGTTCATTTTGCCTACCTTAACCGAAGCCCTGCCGACGGTTCTAGCCGAGGCTATGGCTGCGCAGACGCCGATTGTTGCCAGCCGCGTGGGCGGAATTCCGGAGATGGTGACGGATGGCGTTAACGGCTCTTTGATCGCTCCCGGCTCGCCTGGCGAGTTGGCTCGCGCTTGCGTGGATTTACTTTCCAATCCGCAGAGGATGAAATCTATGGAGATTGAAGGCTTGCGCATTGTTCGCGCAAAGTTTGACGTTTGCGGACAGGTCGAGGAATTGAAGCGTCTTTATTTACAATTGATGGCTCCCTATGCAGAATAAAAAACGCCTCTATATTATCGAACTAAATAGCGCCGGCGGATTGATCCATTACGCATACCAATTGTGCACGGCGCTTGCCAACGCCGGTTTCGATGTGACGTTGATCACCGCCGCAGATTATGAAATGGCAAACCTGCCGCATAATTTTCAAGTAAAAAAAGATTTTTACTTGATGGAGAATTTCACTTTGCCCAACGAGGCAAGTGGGAAGAATTTCTTTAACGCGGCAGGCAGAAGAATCGCGCGCTTTTTTACAAGGATATTGCGTGGAATATTTCTCATCGTCGCTTGGTTTCGCGTGAGCGCGCATCTCCTTCGCGTGAAACCCGACCTTGTGCAATTTTCTCGCATTCAGTTTCGATTTGAGGCCTACTTTATTCGGCGCTTGAAGAAAGGCGGATTAACTTTGACTCAAGTCTGCCATGAATTTGAGGAAAGAGAAGGTCGGAATGGGATAGAACGAATTTTTGCTCTATTATTTGGCTCAGAGGAGGCAATGTACGCCAATTTCTCGGCGCTTTTCTTTCATGCGGAGGAGAATCGCCGCAGATTCCTTGCGCGTTTCCCGTTGATCCCGGCTGAACGTACGCATCTTATCGCTCACGGAAATCAGAACTGGCTTCTCTCGTTGGCGGCGCAAAACGTTAGCGAGACAACGCTGAGACGAAAGTACGGTTTGGCTGAAAGAGATAAGATAGTTTTGTTTTTCGGCTTACTTGCTCCAAGCAAAGGCATTCAAGATTTGATCGAAGCCTTTGCCTTGGCGCGCCGATCCTGCGAGGCAAAATTGCTAATTGCAGGCTATCCAACTAAACATATTGACATGCACGCTTTGCGTAAACGAGTCGCAGAATTGAACTTAAGCGAACATGTGATTTTTGACGCGCGTTATATTAATATGATGGAAATTGGTCCGCTTATGCGCTTATCCACTGTTGTGGTTTATCCTTATCGCACCAGCACGCAGAGCGGCGCGTTGCAGGCGGCTTATACGTTTGGCAAGCCGGTAATCGCCACAAATGTGGGCGGACTGCCGGAAGCCGTGGAAGACGGTCGCAATGGATTTCTTGTTGCGCCTGAAGACCCGCCGGCGCTAGCGCAAAAGATTGTCGCGCTAATTCAAGACGCCGAGCTGGCTGAGACGATGGGCGCCTATTCCGATCTGCTTTCGCACACCCGCTTTAGCTGGGAGAGAATCGCCGAGTTAGTTGCGGCGGTGTATGCGACCTTATAATGCGCATCTCTATCAACTGCGATACCGATTAAACCTATGCGTTAGGAGCGCGAATTTAGGAAGCGTATGCGAGTGTGAAACAAAGATCCTGCGGATCGCAAAGGGGTCTCGTTTGACTTCGCGAAGTGTAACGGGACCATTTTGTAAAGTGAAGGCGACCCGATAGCCCGATTTCCGCGTTAACGCTTCCACTTCGGCGTTCACATCGGCTTTTTGCCCGTTGGGATAAGCGAAACCATAAATCTCCCGACCAAGTTCTTTTTCAATCGCCGCTTTAGAGCCGCGAATTTCCCGTTCTGCTTCTTCCGGCGAAATGCGCGTCAGAATCGGATGCGTCAATGTGTGCCCGCCAAATTCAATTCCATACGCGCTCATTTCCCGCACCTGATCCCAATTCATCATTAAGTTCTTAAAATGGTTTTGAGGGATAGAAACGTTTAATCGTCCGGGTAATTGTTCTGTCCATTGCAATCTTTCGGCGTGCGGCAGATTTTTCAGCGCTTCAATCCACTGATGACTGATTAGGGTTCCCTGATGTTTATCCGTCCACGATCGCGTCTCGCCGCTTGGAAAGAGAATGTAGTCGGAGTCTGTGTGATGGAAGCAGTAAGCCGCTAAATCCCAATAGAATGGCGCGTCTATGCCAATGTGTCCATGCGTGAGGAAGATTGCGGCGGATAGATTGTGCTTGCGTAAGACGGGGTAGGCTTCTGTATAGTTATCTAGATAGCCGTCGTCGAAGGTGATCAGGGCGGCGTAGGGCGGCAGTTCTTTTTCATGGCGCAGCCAGCCAATGAGGTCTTTGATTGTAACGACATTAAACCAACGCCTGAGATATTCCAGTTGTACGTCGAAATCTTTCGGGCGCGCGCTAATGTTAGGGAGGAAGGAATCCAACTCTGTTTGAGGATCGCCGATGCGATGATAATTGACGACCGTTAAGGACTTAGCAAAGAACGCTCTCCCAATTTGCAGCAAGCCGCGTTGATAGGCAAAATTGATAATCCGCTTTGTAAGCGGACGCTGGGAGAGTTTTTTTTGTTTCATGAAGATTTATTCGATAGATGAGATTGATAAGCGGCTTGATATGCGTCCCATGTAGCTATAACCTGTCCTTCGAGATTAAAACGATCGCGGACGCGGGCTTGCGCGCTTTCCGCGATGCGTTGGGCAAATTGCCGGTCTTCGCATAGCTTGAGCAGTCCCTCGGCTAGGGCTGTCGGATCGTTTGGAGGAATTAATAGCGCTTGCTCGTTATGCGCGACTAATTCCGGTATCCCGCCGCTGGAAGAAGCCAAAATGGGTAAGCCAAGCGCCGCCGCTTCTAACAAGGCGATCGGTGTGCCTTCATATCTGGAAGGCATTGCAAAGACGGCGCTGTTTCTTAGAATCATCAGCGTAGTTTCTCGGCTTTGATACCCTGCCAAAATCACCCGTCCTTCAAGCTTATAACGTTTTATCTGCTCTTCTAGTTGCGCTCTGCATTCTCCTTCGCCAACCAACAGGCAAACCAACTTGGGAACTTTATGTTCAAGTTGTTTGATCGCTTCGATTAAGATGCCATATCCCTTGACTGGAACCAAGCGGCCCGCTGCCGAACAGATCAACGCGTCTTTTGACAGGTTGAATGTTTGACGCAGCC
>BQMV01000286.1 GCA_022181005.1 Anaerolineaceae bacterium
TCTTCCACGTTGTCGAACGCGGCGTTCAATTCGGGGCTGTCGAAGCCTGTGAACAGTTTGTCCAGATTCCATTTTTTGATCTTGTATGCCATGAGTTAATATCTCCTTTGTATGTCGTTGCGAGGAGCGCTCTTGTTCTTTGCGACGAAGCAATCTCCCGTTTTTGCCGAGTATCTGTTTTTACCATAACCTCAATATTTTTCGTAGATGCTGAAGCAACGTCCCGCAGGTTGGGATGAAGACCATGTTGTCCTGCAAGAAAACCTGCGGGACGGTTTGATCACAAACTCGACCGAATATGCACAATATCCCCATCTTTCACGGGATATTCCTTCCCTTCGAGTCTCAACTTCCCCTTCGACTTCGCTTCATTCATCCCCCCGAGGCTGGTGAGGTCGTCATAAGCGACTACCTCCGCCCGAACGAAACCCTTCGCCAGGTCAGTGTGAATCTCCCCGGCGGACTCTTGCGCCGTCGCGCCGCGCTTCGTCTCCCACGCGCGGACCTCGTCCTCGCCGACAGTGAAGAACGATTGCACTTGAAGCAGATCGTACGAGAGTTTGATCATTTTGTTGAGGCTCAGTTCCTTGATGCCGTATTCCTGCATGAACATTTCGGCATCCTCCGCTGAAAGTTGCGTGAGTTCCATTTCAAGTTTGCCCATCAACGCTACGGATGGAACGTCCAATTCCATTTGCGGTGCGGATTGTCCTTCGCTCAGGTTGAACACGACCAACACAGGCTTCCGCGAGAGCAAGCCAAATGAGGAGAGTTCTTTCAGGTCCTCGCTAGAATATTCCAATGCGCGGAGCGGAACGCCATTGTTGAGCGCTTCATGCAGACGAGTGAACAGCACGGTTTGTTTTTCATTCAAGGTTTTATCTGTCCCGCCTTTTTTGCGTTCGTCAACCAACCGTTCCAGTTTTCGTTCGACGGCGATCAGATCGTTGAGCAATAACTCGCTCAGCATGGAATCTACATCGCGCTTGGCGTCCACGCTTCCGTTGGGGTGCATGACGAGGTCGCTTTCAAACGCGCGGGCCACGAGCAGGAAGCCGTCCATTTGCGCGAGTTGATTCAGCAGTTGCCCTGAGATGCCGCTTTTGACGGAGCCAGCTTCCAGCCCGGCGATATCCGCGTATGTCATCTTGGCGTAGATCGTCTTCTTGGGGTTGAACATCTTCGAGAGCACATCTACGCGCGGGTCTGGGACATCCACCACCGAAGTGTGGACTTCGAAGCGTCCCGCCGAGGCGGTTGTCGGCGCGTCGCCGCGCGTGATCGCGTTGAAGATAGTTGTTTTTCCTGATTGAGGCAATCCAATAATTCCGAGTTTCATCGTATCCTTTATCGGGGAGCATAACCGCCTCCGCTTTATTTGACGGATCGCTGATTCGCTCTTGAGAATTTTATCTTGTATTCCAGATATATATAATGGTATACTTGCGTTCGCAATTAGCCGAAGTGGCGGAACTAGGCAGACGCGCACGACTCAAAATCGTGTTCCCTCCGGGAATGAGGGTTCGATTCCCTCCTTCGGCACTCGCTTGGCTCGGATTATACCCTTACGAGCATTTTATAACAAAACGCTCCCTGTTCTGTGGGAGCGTTTTGTTGTTTTATAGTTTCATGAGTCGCATTTGAGTGGTAGAATTTTTGCGTTCGTCTATGCTTGGTCAAGCGACAATGAAAAGTTAATTGTCGCTTATTATTTTCCTCTCTCAAATCGAAAGGCGTTCCGTTCAGATGACCGCTCCATATGGCTCTGCCATTTTAATCGTCTTGCAATTGATCTTTTTAGAAGGGATTCTTTCCATTGATAACGCCGCTGTGTTGGGCGCCATGGTGACGCCGCTTCCCGCCGATCAGCCGGTGCCTTGGCCCCGTGCGCTTCGTTGGATCGGCAAAGGACTTGATCCTCTTTTAGGTCATCAGAGATTTGCCGCGCTTCGCGTCGGCTTACTGGGCGCGTACCTTGGGCGCGGCGCAATGCTGTTTATTACAAGCTTCTTAATCGAGAATCCATGGGTGCGCATTGTCGGCGCAGCGTATTTGATCCATTTGGCGTTTAACGAACTGGGCGATGCGACCTTCGGCGCAAAACACGACGAAGGAATTCACTATAAAACAAAAAAGAATGCGTCGTTCTGGACGGTGGTCCTTACCATCGAACTGATGGACCTTGTCTTCAGTATTGATAATGTCATCGCCGCCGTAGCGCTTTCGAACGAGATTTGGGTAGTTATGCTGGGGGTAGCGATAGGCATCCTTGCCATGCGATTTGCAGCGGGGTGGTTTAGTTACGCCGTTGAACGCTTGCCGATTCTAAAGGAAGCCGCGTACATTTTGATTCTTAATATCGGCGTTCAACTGTTGCTTGAGCAATTCTGGCATATTGAAATTTCAGATTGGACGCGATTCGCGATCTCATTGGCGATTATTGCCGTCGCGTTGATTTACTCGCGCAGCCCTTTCTTACAAAAAATTGCGCCGGTCTTACGCGGCATTTCATACTTGATGGGCGCCATTAATAAAGGTATAGATTTTCTGTTTTTGCCGATTAAATTATTCTTTCACTGGGTAAGCGGCGGTTTTCGCAGCGTCAAACTGAAAGATCTTTAGCGCGAAACGACCGACGATGAACAGGAGAGAATCCCAGGCGCGCTATCGCAGAACGATGAGCCTGCGTGCCGTATCCTTTATGTTTGCTCAACCCGTAGCCGGGATGCCGCGCGTCGAGTTCGCGCATGAGCGCGTCGCGTTCGGTTTTCGCGAGGATAGACGCGCAAGCGATGCTCAAGCAACGCGCATCGCCTTTAAGGATGGATGTTTGTGGAATGTGGGAGTGGGGAAGTTCAAGGCGGAAATCTGTCAATAAAAAGCGCGGTTCGATTGAAAACTGGCGCAATGCGCGGATGGCGGCGAGACGCGTCGCACGGACGATTCCCTGCGCGTCGATCTCGTCTGCCGAGGCGAAACCGACGCTCCACGCTAACGCGATGTCTTTGATCGCCGGTGCGATTGAGTCGCGCTGAAGCGGCGTCAACTGCTTGGAATCGCGCGCCCGACTTAGGGTCTGCATGAGAAGCGGTTCATCGTTGGGTAAGATCGCCGCGCCCACGGCGACGGGTCCTGCCAGCGCTCCGCGCCCGGCTTCGTCTAAACCGGCTATGCGGAGTAATCCGCGCGCCCAGAGTTCCGTCTCAAATTGAAGGTTGGGGCTAACGCGCGCCATTGTAGAGACCGCGCAAGGCGTTGAGGCGAATACGGAAAATGTCGGCAATCATGCGCAGCGCATCGCGCCATGCGTTTACTTTTGTGTCGGGGTGATAATACCAATCAATCGGAATTTCGCGCACGCGGCGGCGGCGGCGGCGCGCGAGATAGAGGATCTCAATATCGAACGACCAGCCGTTCATGGTTTGCGCTTTGAATAAGTCTTCGGCGACCTCTGCGCGAAAACATTTGAAGCCGCATTGCGTATCGTTTAAGCCCGGTAGGATTAACCCTTGAATGATGAAATTGATTCCGCGCCCGCCGATGTGACGATAGATCGGTTCGTTGTAACGTCTTGCTCCGGGCGTTTCGCGCGAGGCGATGGCGATGTCGAAATCGCGCGCGGTAGGCGGAAGGAATTTGACGATCTCCGTCGCCGGCATGGAGAAATCGGCGTCGCACATGAAGCGATAATCGCCGCGCGCTTCCAGCATGCCGCGTCGAATTGCCGCGCCCTTGCCGCGTTCGCTTTGGATCACGCGCAGGGCGGCGTGCTTCTGCGCGAACTCTTGCGCGATTTCGAACGTGCGATCTACGCTTTCGTTTTCAACGACGATTACTTCGTAGGAGAAATCTTGGGTTTTAAGAAAAGAAAAAACTTGCTCGAGCGAATCGGGCAGGCGTTTTTCTTCATTATGCGCGGGGATGATAATGGATAGAAACGTGGACAAGAATGCGCTCAACGCATGTAAAAAACGTATCCGAATACCGCTAACACGCAACAAAAGATGAGCGCTAACGCGACCAGAGCGGCGATTTGGACGAGGGTTAGATTGAAGATGCGGCGCGGCTTGCGCATTGATTTTGACGGGGAAATTCCGTCAATCCTATCCGCCGCCGCTTGCGCGGCGGCTTCATCTTCTTCCAGCGCGAATTCAAAATTAGACGCATCGAACGGTTTAACGTCGTTGGCGGCGGCGAAGATGGCGCGCGCGCGTGAGACAGCCTGCGCTTGCGGTTCGGTGTGTTTAGCTATTGGTTGGAACGAGGCTGCGGGAGGCAGAGTCGGCGTCATTGCGTTTGCGGCTGATTGCGCGCGCGCTTGACGCGGGTTGACGATGCGATCGGCGAGGTCGAGGACGATATCGGCGCGCAGAACGGGCGCGCTGGATTTTAAGCTCGTTACGAACGTGCGAATTCCGTCGCTCATTAATACTTTGATTGCCGGCTGCGACGACTGAATATATAAGCCGGGCTCTGCCGCAATAAGCGTTGGCTCGACGGGCGTTGGCAGTTTATAGCCTTGCCGTTCGATAAAAGCGGTTAAGGCGCGCGCCATCGTAGCGGTCTCTTGAATTAAATTAGGATGCGCGGGTTTGTATTCGTTATTCGATTCGACGTTCCACTGATCGCCTGCCGCTTAATACCTGCCGCGCAGGTGGGTGATATTGATGGCGAAAATACCGGCGGTTCCGATCAGAATGATCGGAATGACGATTCCGCTTTGCCCCAGCGCTTGATTG
>BQMV01000287.1 GCA_022181005.1 Anaerolineaceae bacterium
CGACCTGCGCGACGCCGACGCCGTTGTTCATGTTTGAGCGCGGTTGGTGCGAAAGCCATGTTCCCGTTTCGGCGATCAGTTCCATTTCACGCGCATCGAAGTGGACTCCGTGCGCGGCGATTGTGTTGAGTCCGAGGATGTTGTGTTTTTGCAGACGGTCTGCCGCGCGTAACCCGGATTTATTCAGGCTGTCGTACTCGTCCGATTCGTGTTCGGCAACGTGAATATGAAAGCCGCATCCATCCGGCGCGGCTGTGCGGCACAATTCTAGCGAGGCGTCTGAAAGCGTCAGGCTGGCGTGCAAGCCGAATGTCGCGGCGAGAAGCGGGCTTTTTGTTTTCTTGATGAAACGGACGTTTTCGCGCATCCCCGCCTTCATTTTCGCTTCTCCATCGCGATCGGTCACTTCATAACATAGAACGGCGCGCAACCCCGATCTTTCGACGGCTGCGCCGATAATATCAAGCGAGCCGTCAATGGCGTTGGGCGAAGCGTGATGGTCAATTAGCGTTGTCGTGCCGTGACGGATCGCGTCTACGAGGCAGGGGAGAACCGAGTATTGGATGCCTTCCGCGTCAAGCGAACGATCGAGAGGCCACCATAATTTTTGCAAGGTCTCGGGGAAATCTTTTGGGGCGGGAGCGGGAATCGCCAAGCCGCGCGAGAAAGCGCTGTAGAAATGCGTATGAGCGCAGATATTGCCCGGCATGACATATTGCCCGCGCGCATCGAGCGTCGCTTCGTTTGGATATTTTTTCAATAGGTCGGCGCGCTTGCCGATTTCTTTGATGCGGTCGTTTTCGATGAGAACGGCATGATCGGTCAGAATACGGTTGGGTTGTCCCCAGGTAATGAGAGTCGCATTGATAATAAGCATATTAATTGAATCCGAGTTGAGCGGGCTGAGGCAGGCGAATTCCATCGGCGGCAATTTCTTCTAAGGCGATGAACGACGCTTCGCGCACTTCGAGGTCCTCGCCATAGAGTCCGGCATAGAGCGCGTCAATGACGCTGTCGCTTGCATTTGATTTGAGATGCGGTAATGCAGCGAGACGCTCTTCGACGTCGCCGTTGCGGAAAGCGGCGATTAGCGTTTCCGTTGCCGAATCGTCGCGCGGGATTCCTATTCCTTGCTTGCTCGCGAATTCGATCAGCCACGACGTTTCGGAAGGAACGGGCAATCTTTGGGGGATGCGCGGATCGGGGCGCTCTTTTTGTTCGAGGTATTGCATCGCTAAGTTTCGCACAACCCATTGATTGTCTTCGACTTGCATTTTTTGCAGCAGTTCAAGCGCCCAAGGCTGTTCAATGCGCGCCAAGCCGTGAATCGCCGCGCGGCGCACTTTGATGTCCTGCATTGTTGCGCTGTCGCGCAGCGCAGCGTATCCTTCGGTTGGATCGTTAGCGAGAGCTTCCGCCGCCGCTTTTTGCAGCTCCTCGTCGCCGTGCAATAATGCTCGACCGACCGCGTCAAGCGCTTTTTCCGTTCCGATCGCGACGAGCGCTAAACAGCAGGCGCGTCTTACGGAATTTGAAGAAGTCTGCATGGCGGCATCGAGCGTTTCGATGGCTTTGACGTCATGCATACCGCCGCTTCCGAGCGCGGCGAGAGACAGCAACTCGAGCGATGCGGCGTTTAGCAGTTGGCGGAAGAGCGCGGCAGCGTTGGCGTCTCCGCTGGCGACGAATGCCGCCATAGCCTGCCCGCGTAAGCTAAGCGGTTGCCCTTCCAGTTGAAGGATCTGTAGAAGCGCGGCGAAGATCTTATTGCGCCAGGCAGCTTCTTTAGGCGCTTCTGGCAGCCAACCTGCTATGGTGAACAGGTTGCGGTAGAGCGGCGCTTCCGATTCCTGGAGCAGGCGTTCCGCCGTCGCCGATGCTTCGCTGCGCGCGGCTAGGTAGCGTAAAGCGACTGTTTTTCCGTTCCACTCCGCTTGAGCGAGCAAAGCCTGACTTGCGTCGTAATCGCCGATCGCCTGTCCGGCGAGATAGCCTTGCAATATAGAGTGTAGGAATCTCATCTTGCCATTGGGATGAGCGATCAATAATCCGCTTTCCGCCATTTTGCTTAGGAGTCCGTAGCTAGGAGCCTTGTCTCTTGATCTCTTGAAGCGGACCTTGCGCGACGACGCTGGCGTTTCCGTGTCTTCAGTGAACGAGGCGATCTCCTCGTCGGATTGAGCGGATGAATTGTCTCTGTCCCCAGAATCGTATTGCTTGACCCAGTCGCGCGCCGCGCGCGGATCGAACACCGCTTGCGAGGTCAGCGCCGATTGCATGGCGAGTGTTTCCAGCGCGGCGACGGGGGTCCTGCTAGGGGCGACGCGTTGGAGGTGCGCGGCGATTGCATCCAGCGTGCGCGGACCTAAACTGTCGCCTGCGTACGCGCTCCAAAGTTTGAGCGTTAATTCGAAAGGTGTGAGAGCGCGATCTTCAGTCAGCGTCCAGGCGTTGAGTAAGAGTGAGTCGACGCGCGTGGAGCGCGGCTGATCAACAGATTCGAGCGCGACGGTCTGCGCCCATAAATCGCTCCAGCGTTGTGCAAAGCGCGAGATTTCCGCTTGATTCCAACCGATGAGCGCGAGCGGCTGAAAACCCAGGCTGATCAAACCGTTTAATTGAGAAGGGCACCCCGTGGTTACGATGCGAGCGGCTGGGTAATTTTGCAACAATGCCGCGAACCATGCAGCGACATGTTTTTGATTCAGTTCGTCGAGTTCATCGAAACCGTCAATCAGTAAGAGCGCTTGACCGGCTTGAAATGTCCGCTGAATGAAGCCGGGCAATTTTCGCAGATCGAATAACGGCGCGAATTCCGCCGCTGCGTTTGTCAAGACGTTAATGGGATCGGTCGCCGCATTATGCGGAAGTTGCAAGTCGGCGACATGATACAAATAAGGAACCGCTTCCGCTTCCGAGTCAAGCCGAATCTTGAGATTCGCCGCCAATGAAGCAAGATGCGCCAATGCGACCGTTTTCCCTGCGCCAGCCGCGCCGGTAATGACGATGTTTGCGCCGCCGGAGAGCGCTTGTTCTAACGTGAAAGTCGGAGCGTTGTAGATGCCTGCCAGTTGGGGCCAGTTGGGTAAGTAGGGCAGCGTCTGTGAGATGATATCTTCCTGTAAGGCGATCTCGCCCGGCTCGACGCGCGCCGGCGGGGCAAGCAATCTTGGTTCTTGCAGGATATCGTCCAGCGCGAATAGCGAAGCGGCGAGGTGCATTCCTTGCGCGCGGCGGAGCGTGATGCGACGATGATTGTCTTCTAGTCCGCTAGTGCGCCTGACTTTTGCGGCTTCGTTCCGTTCCTTGGCGTTGCGACGTATTTGATCGAAGAGCGGACGGGCGCGTCCTAACAGCGACCAAAAGAACGCGCCGATAAAAACGCCGATAAAAAAGGAGAGTGGGTCAATATGCGGCATGATGCGTCAACTGGCGTACAAAATTCGCCCGCAGGTGGGACAGTAGAAGAGTTGCGACGCGGAGCGCGCGCTCTGTTGTTGCGCGGGCGTTAACGCCGAACCGCAAGCCGCGCAGGCTGAATCTTGGATCGCGACGACAGCGAGTCCATGTTTGCGTTCGCGCAATTGCTCATAGATTTGTAAAACAGGTTGAGGCACGGCGCCGATAGCGGCTTTGTGTTCGTGGATGAGGCGTTCGGAGTCCTTTTGAAGCGTTTCGCGTTCGACGGTTAGATCGGCGTGCTGGCTAGCGGCGCTTGCGCGCGCTTTGTTCAGCTCGGCTTGGGCGATTTGATATTCCGCTTCCGCCGCTTCGGATGCAGCGAGTGCGTCGAGTTCGCGGTTTTCGAGCGTTATCAGATGGCGTTTAAGTGAAGCGATTTCGTCTTGCAAGTCTTGTAGTTCTTTGGGGTTGCGGACTTGCCCCCCGTATAAACTCGATTCCGCTTGTTCGATCTTGACGCGCTGTTTAATCGATTCGGCTTCGGCGAAGCGTAGATCGCGTTCGGCGGTTTTTCCCGCGTTTTCGGAGGCGGCAAAGGCTTGTTGGGCGGAACGAATCGCGTCGTCGGCTTGAAGCGTCTCTTCGATCGCTTTCAGGCGTGCGCGAATGCGATCTGTGTGACTGTCCACTTGTTGAAGACGATGCAACCCTAGCGATACGCTCATGCGTTGATTATATACGACCTTTACTCTGCGGGCGATAAATTATAGAAATTGTAAACTGTTTGTGAGAGTTGCGCGAACAAGGTTGAGACCGGCTCCCAGATCGTTTGAACTGGATGGTAGGCGTAGATGGTCAAGACGTAGTTCCCGCCCGGCGTGTAGACGATGCCGGCGTCGCTGATATTTTTAATGACGCCGCTGCTGGGGTCTGTGATCCAGCCGTGCTTGTGCGCGACCGGCGTGCCTTCCGGCGTACCGGCTTCGATCAGAACGCCGATCTTGTCGGCTTGCAAGAAATTGATCATCTGTTGGCAAACTTCGCTGTTGATCTTGTTGGGGAACACAACCGGCAACGCGCCGCCTCCGTTCATTGCGCATTGATATATATCGGTCAACAACATGCCGGCGTCTGAAGGCGTTGTCTGGTTGAACAGGTCAGGATCGGCGGATACGTCTGTGCGTTGATTAGATCGGAAGAGCGTCGTGTAGGGAAAGGGG
>BQMV01000288.1 GCA_022181005.1 Anaerolineaceae bacterium
GCATTGTTCACGAGCTCAGAAAGAAGAGTGCCCGGCAACATGCGCTCTGGCGAATAGCACAGGTGGAAGTCAATCCCCGCTCGCAGGTTCGAGCGTTCTAATATGGGCGCGACCAACTCGATGGTCGTGCGAGGCGGCGAAGTCGATTCGAGGATCACGAGGTTGCCCTTCCGCAAAAAAGGGAGAATCGCTTCGGCGGCTGAAGCTACTGCGCGCATGTCCGCGAGTTTGAATCGGATTCCGTTGTACTCGCCGAATTTTTCATGCTGAAACGGAGTCGGCACCGCAATGATGAACGCGTCGGCTTCGACGGGTTGACTGGATACGGTTAATCTGCCTACTCGCAGGGCTTCATCAAGAACGCCTTGCAGTCCCGTCTCGTAGATGTGGATTTTGCCAGCCTGTAAGGACTGCACTACGCGCGGGTTAACGTCTACGCCATGCACGTTTAACCCATGCGCGGCAAATGTAGCGGCGTAAGGGAGACCAATGTAGCCGAGACCGATGACGCAAAGTGAGTTGATTTTCATTCAGTTCCTTGTTGTGTTGTAGATAGATGGATTATACAGGAAACTTTCTCGGGCAGAATTCGTAAAGTTAATTGAAG
This sequence comes from Anaerolineaceae bacterium, assembly GCA_022181005.1. GTDB lineage: Bacteria > Chloroflexota > Anaerolineae > Anaerolineales > Villigracilaceae > Defluviilinea. The sequence continues at coordinate 608 of BQMV01000288.1, forward strand.
CGCCCGACGCTTAGGTTTTAACGTTCGGCGCTTGCGGCAGAAACTGGACTAATCTTGTTGTATAATGAAGCGGAGGCGTTATGAATTTTCTTCTGGATCCCGATATTGCATATCTCTTTCTGCTGGGCGGAGCGCTTTTAGCGTTTATGGCGATTGTCACGCCGGGCACAGGTTTTTTTGAAGTCGGCGCCTTATTTTGCTTCGCGCTGGCGGGCTATGGAATCTACATGTTGTCTTTTAACTTCTGGGCGGTTATTATTATTGGGTTAAGCCTCGTCCCGTTCGTCTACGCAATTCGAGATCCGAAACGGAAATGGGCGCTTGCGCTTTCAATTTTACTGTTGATCGTCGGTTCGATATTTATGTTCATGCGAAACGGCTCGCCGGCCGTGAATCTGTGGGTGGCGGCGAGCGCCTCAATTCTGACGGCGGGATTTATCTGGATTGCGACGCGGAAATCTATAGAAGCCTCGTTCGCCGCGCCCGCGCATGACCCCGACGCCTTAATTGGTCTGGAGGGCGAAGCGCGGACAGATATTCACAGTGAAGGCAGCGTACAGGTCGGCAAGGAATTGTGGTCGGCTCGCAGCGAGATGAAAATTAAAGCCGGGAGTAAGGTTCGCGTGGTTCGTCGAGACGGTTTTATTGCAGTCGTCGAAAAGCAAGAATAAAATTACGGATTTAAGGAGAAACTGTTATGGAAGCACTTACTGGCAGCGCTTTGTGTTTGGTCGGCGCAATTTTGATTATAGGCTTGGTTTTTATTGCCAACGCGATTCGAATCGTGCCTGAATATCAACGATTGGTCGTCTTTCGTTTGGGGCGTTGTGTCGGCGCGAAAGGACCGGGCATTGTGCTTTTAGTTCCGGTGATTGATCGCGCGGCAAAGGTGGATCTGCGCGAGCAGGTGCGCGAAGTGCCGCATCAAACTTCGATTACCAAAGACAACGCGCCTATCTCGATTGACTTCTTGTGGTATTACAAAGTATTGGATCCTGCCGAATCGATTTTGCAGGTCGGTAATTTCGAATCGGCGGCGGCGGGCATTGCGGCGACTACGCTTCGCGCGGTGATCGGCGGAATTCCGCTGGACGATGTGCTCTCAGAGCGCGAACATATTAACAATATGTTGCGTACGCGCCTCGACGAAGTAACCGAACGCTGGGGCGTGAAGGTTACTAACGTTGAAATTCGCGAGATTATCCCGCCGCGCGACGTGCAAGATGCGATGAACCGCCAGATGTCGGCGGAACGCATTCGCCGCGCCGTTGTGACCGAGTCCACCGGTACGCGCGAAGCGGCAGTTAACGTAGCAGAAGGCGAGAAGCAATCCGCGATCTTGCGCGCTGAAGGTCAGAAGCAGTCCGCCATTCTTGCCGCGGAAGGCGAGCGACAGTCTCAATTGTTGCGCGCAGAAGGCTTTGCAAAAGCGTTGGACGCTATCTTCAATTCCGCTAAAGGAATCGATCAGAAGACGATGACGTTGCAATATTTTGAAACGCTTAAGTCCGTTGGCGCAAGCCCGTCCACGAAGTATATCTTCCCGATGGAGTTTACGAGCATGTTGGATAGTTTCTTGGGAAAGAAATAGACGTATAATTTGGCGCGCCGATAGGTATGTAAACAAGTAGAAAGTGGAGAGCGACTTTAGATTTTCCACTTTCTACTTGTTCTTTTTTGAAAAATTTTTCTTGTGGAAATTCTTCCCGCAACTATTCTTGACCTCAATTCGCTGTGCAAACTCGAACGCGCTTGTTTCGATCAAGACGCCTGGTCGCTGTTTGATTTGATTGCCGTGCTTTCATGGGGCGACGTTATCCGACTTAAGGCGGTGGAAGACGGCGCTATGATCGGATTTGTAGCCGGCGATATGCGTCTTTCTCGGGGAGAAGCGTGGATCGCCACCCTTGCAGTTGATCCGCGTTTTCAGCGGCGCGGCGTTGGGCGGGCGTTATTGCGCGCATGCGAAGCGCGCTTTCAGACCTCGAAGTCCAAACTGACCGTTCGAATATCTAATTCAAACGCCATTGCTTTATATGAACGCGAAGGTTACCGCGTCTCTGATGTTTGGCATGGATATTACCGGGGCGGCGAAGACGGACTGGTGATGGAGAAGCTTCTATAGCAATCGCACGACGACGCGCCTCCGATCGCCGCAATTGCAGATTTAGGGATACAATACTTTCGTTGCTTTATGAATGAATTACTGGCTCCTCCTGTTTGGGTCAACGCCGACGCATCGTTTCAACGCATGTTTGCCGACCTTGCCGGGCAACCGCGCGTGGCGGTGGACACGGAGTCGAACAGCTTGCACGCCTATCGCGAGCGCGTCTGCCTGCTTCAGTTTTCAACGTCGCAATGCGATTACGTTGTCGATCCTTTAGCGCCGATTGACGTGACGCCTCTTGCTCAAATTTTCGAAGACCCGCGAATCGAGAAGATCTTCCACGCCGCGGAGTATGACTTGATCTGTTTGAAGCGCGACTATGGATTTAAATTCGTCAATTTATTCGACACCATGCATGCCGCGCGCGTCCTCGGATATCCCGCAGTGGGGTTAGATACGTTGCTGGCGGAGAAATTCCAACTGACGATTAATAAGCGATATCAAAAAGCGGACTGGGGCGCGAGACCTCTTACGCCGGCGCAAATTAACTATGCGCGTCAGGATACGCATTACCTTTTTGACCTGCGCGACGCGCTTGAGATAGAATTGCGTGAGAAGAATCGCTTGGAATTAGCGCTTGAAGATTTTGCGCGCGCTTGCAATGTAGAGGACCCGAAGGAGAAAACGAACGGCTCTTCGTGGAGACGTTTCAGCGCGCGCAAAGAATTAAGTCAGCGCGAATTGACGATCCTTTCAGAGCTGTGCCGCAGCCGCGATATGATCGCCGAAAAACTCGACCGTCCGCCGTTCAAAGTAGTGGGCGATAAGTTATTGTTCGAGATCGCAAAGCAGTCGTCTGAAAAAAATGTTGATCTGGCGGAGATCGGGCTCAGTTCAAAGCAGATTCGCTTGTGGGGCAGAGAGATGCTCGCGGCGACGAAACGTGGGACGATGGCTCCGCTGGTGAAACTGGAGCAGCCGAAACATCCGAGCGCTGCGACGCTGCGGCGTTTGGAGAAGCTGAAGGCGTGGCGAAAGAAGATCACGCAAGAACTAAAAGTCGAGTCAGACATTGTTTTACCTAAGACGTATTTGAATCTATTCACGGAGAATCCGCCCAAATCGTTGCGCGAACTTGAGGCGACGATGAACGATTCGCCTTGGCGGTTCAAAACATACGGCTCCCAAATTTTCGAATTGCTTGGAGACTAACATGGAAATTCATTTTCACGGCGCGGCGCATACAGTTACAGGAAGCCAACACTTGCTGGAGATCAACGGACGTCGTCTGTTGCTTGAATGCGGCTTGTATCAGGGACGGCGGGAAGAATCGTACGCTCGAAATTTAAATTTCGTATACGACCCGCGCTCGGTAGATGCGGTGATTCTGTCTCATGCGCATATTGATCATAGCGGCAATTTGCCGAACTTCGTCAAAAAAGGCTACGAGGGACCGATCTACGCGACATATCCGACCGTTGATCTTGGAACGATCATGCTGGCGGATTCGGGACGGATCCACGAGTCGGATGTTGAATACGTGAACCGCAGAAGGGCGGCGCATGGCGAGCCGCCGGTTGATCCGCTCTACACTGAGGCGGACGCTCAGCGCGCGTCAAATTTATTTCAGGGCGTGGGCTACAACCAACCGTTTGAGCCGATTCCCAGTGTGATCGCAAAATTTGTCGAAGCGGGTCACATTCTCGGCTCCGCCGCAATCTCGTTAGAAATTGAGGAGAAAGGGCGCAAGATACGCTTCTGGTTCTCCGGCGATATCGGACGCTTTGGACTGCCCTTGTTGCGCGACCCGGTCATGCCGGAGCCGGCAGATTACTTGTTGATGGAATGCACTTATGGCGATCGAAGACATAACAACCCCGCCGCCGCGTT
>BQMV01000289.1 GCA_022181005.1 Anaerolineaceae bacterium
GACGTGAGCGCGGATGATTCCCTTCTTGCCTTGAAGCGCGGATTCGAGACGGACAAGACATTCGTCCTTTTCGTTCTCGACGCCTGGGAGTAAGAGTGGGATGTCAATGTCTATTGTTTGTTCCATGAAATGATTCCTTGTTGGGGTAGGTTATTCTCTTAGGACGCTGATGAACGCAGAAAAACGCAGATAATTCTTTTTAAATCAGCGTGGCTCAGCGTTTATCTGCGTCCAACATAGCTTTTTGGCTGATTGCGTTGTTATCCATGCCCCACATGCTCAAGACCCATGCGATAGAGTTTTTCAACATGATCGTCGTCGAGGCGGTAGAAGACCTGCCTGCCCGATTTACGCGCGCGGACGAAACGCATCTGACGTAATCCGCGCAGTTGATGCGACATCGCGGATTCGGTCATGTTCAATTTTTCGGCAAGCGCGCCGACGCCCATCTCGCCATCGAGAAGCAGGGAGATGATCCGCACGCGGCTGGCATCGCTGAGGGCGCTGAATAGTTCGGCAAGTTGAATGGCTTTGAGTTCGGTGAGTTTCATAATATTGAATAGTTGAGCAAGCATTCATATATTACATCGGGAAATAAACCCTGTCAAGAGATAGGATTTATTTGCAAAAACGTCCTGAAGGTTTAATCGCCCGACAAGAGTTTTCCCGAAAAACCTTGTCGGGCGGTACACACGGCTATTTTTAATCCCCGATCGGCACGACCATCACGCTGGCGCGGATGCGATGGCGCAAATCGCTGATCACTGTTCCGTGAATTAAATCTGATACGCCCGAATGACCGTGTCCGCCGACAATGACTAGTTCGATGCCGGTGGCGTTGATCAATTTCGCGAGTTCTTGTCCCGGCTCGCCGCTGCCTAACAGCCAGTCTGCCTGCGCACCGCTTTCTGTCATCATACGCGTCAATTTCTCGAGCCGTTCTTGGTCCGCCAAAGTTTCCGAGTCCTCTCCTTCTGCGCCGAGCCTGCGGGCTACCGGACTTTCGACGACGTGTAATAACGTAAGCCGCGTTTGCGAATTATTGACGAAACGCAAACTTTCAGCGAGGAGTTTTTCGTCTTTGCCTGAGAAATCTAATGCGACGCCGATGTGCGCGTAGGGTCTAGGCGCTTGAAGCGCGTTCGGAGTTTGCTCGGCGCGGCTATGTATGCCGCCGATGCGAAATCCGTTTTGGCGCAGCCAGGGATGAATAACGATGTAGAGCAATAGCAAGCCTAACAAAGTTGCGAGTAGAATAACGCCGGTGCGGATCGCCCAAGCGTCGTTTTGCGCTGTTGCGACCCAATTTCCAACCTCGTCGATGATTAATTTAATGTTTAGCGCCAAAATAATTCCCGCGATGATCCAGGCTATAGCCTGCAATTTACGGCTAATGCTGAATTCGTTCATGCGCCGCTTGTCTGCCACGGCATGGATGAGCGGAATAATAGCGAACGGCAATTGCAATGACAGCACAACCTGACTTAAGACCAGCATGGCTCCCGTTGAGTTTTCGCCGAAGCGAGCAATAACGACAATAGCGGGGACGACTGCCAGCAAGCGTGTGATCAGCCGCCGCAACCATGGACGAATCCGTAAGTTAAGATAGCCTTCCATTACGATCTGACCCGCGAGCGTGCCGGTGATAGTCGAGCTTTGCCCGGAAGCCAAGAGCGCGATTGCGAAAATAACCGGGGCGATGGATGCTCCTAACAGCGGTTCTAATAGATGGTGCGCGTCTTGAATCTCTGCTATAGCAAAGTAGCCGTTTCTATGGAACACTGACGCTGCCATGATGAGGATCGCGGCGTTGATGAGAAAGGCGAAATTGAGCGACAGCGTTGTATCAATCACATTCCAGCGCAGCGTGGCTTTGACCTCCTCTTTATCGCGCCCGATCTTTCGCGTTTGCACAAGAGAGGAATGTAAATATAAATTATGCGGCATAACGGTTGCGCCCAGGATGCCGATCGAAATGTATAATGCGCCCGCATCTGGCAGGGAGGGAACAAAGCCGCGCGCGATTCCGCCCCAGTCTGGTTGTCCGAGCAATATCTCGATGAAGAACGCGGCTCCAATCGTGCCGACTAAGGCGATGACCACGCCTTCTAATTTTCGTATGCCTGCGTGAGAAAGCAGTAAAAGTAGAATCGTGTCTAATGCAGTGAGGATTACGCCGTAGATAAGCGGAAACCCGAAGAGCAGCTGCAGGGCTATCGCCGAGCCAATCACTTCGGCTAGATCGCAAGCAGTGATGGCGATCTCCGCCAGAATGTAAAGCGGAACGTTTACGATAGGCGGATATTCCTCATGACAGATTTGCGCTAGATCGCGGCGGCTGACAATGCCGAGGCGCGCCGCCAAACTTTGCAAAACGATCGCCATGAGATTCGACATGAGCAGGACCCAAATTAAGGCGTAGTTGTAACGGCTTCCGCCGGCGATATCGGTCGCCCAGTTGCCGGGGTCCATGTAGCCGACCGCCACCATCACGGCGGGACCAGTGATCGCCAGCCAACGCCTCCACGAGGACGCTTTGGCTGGCACAATAACGGATTCGTGGGCTTCTGACAGGGAGTTTTGCGAATGTTTCTTCATGAGAGTCCGATGCGATTAAATGAAAATGTATGACTTTCAGGGTTATTCAATCTTCTTTGATGAGAATCTTATTTGTGACGCTCAGCCCCAGAACGCGCGTCTGTTCGCCGACTTTAATCGTTAAATTGTGATCGAAAGGCGAATAGTCTATCGCTTCGATATGCGTATTGGGAATTAAGCCTAGTCTTTCTAAGTAACGGAGCAGATCTGCGTCCGCATCTCTGACGGATACGATCGTTCCGCGCTGGTTCTTTCGCAACGTCGAGAGCGGAGTTGCGTCTTCCAGCGGCATTTCAAGATTGGCGGTAGGGATCAGCTCGCCATGCGGGTCGCGCAGCGGGTGCCCCAACGCTTCGGCGACACGCTGTTCAAAATCTTCTGAAATGACGTGCTCAAGCCGTTCGGCTTCTTCGTGAACCTCGTCCCATGAATAACCGAGCGTTTGCACCAGCCAGGTCTCCAATAAACGATGATGACGGATCACTTCCAACGCAGCTCTTCTGCCTTCTTTAGTAAGCGTGACGCCCTGATGCTTTTGATACTCAACAAGCGCGGGCTTTTCGTTAGCGAGTTTTTGAATCATGCCGGTCACAGAAGCAGGTCTGACCTTGAGCCGCGCGGCAAGCGTGTTTGTGCTGGCGGGGGCGTTGTGTTCCGTCAATTCGTAAATATGTTTCAAGTAGTCTTGAGTTGATATAGTGAGCAGCTTTTTCATTTTGTTCTCTAGCTGAAACTTTATTTAGCCTTACCTAAATCAATTTTATGCCTAAAGTATAATTTTTGCAAGAAATTGATGACTGACGAAAAAATAATATAACCAGCTTTGCGATAGATGGAATTTTCAACGCATCGAAATGAGAGCCAAGCCGCCGTTGGCTTTCGCAATTGGTAAAATATAACTTGTTGATTTTAGCGCGATGAACGTATATACGAAATGAGAGCGGGTGAATTTGATCGAATAGCGCAGCCATCCTATGCGCGCGGCTGCCTGCGTCAATTCTGAAGATGACGGAGATAATATTTAAAGATGACTTTACGCTCTGAGATTTTTGAACAACCGGAACGGATTGAAAATTTGCTCGCCTCGCAACGGCGAAACGTCGAACAGGTTGCCGCTGCGATTCGTCGCCGAGGCGTGGAATATGTTCTGCTTGCGGCGCGCGGCACATCGGATAACGCTGGACGATATGCGAACTATTTACTGGGCGCCATGAATGGGCTTCCGCTTGCGCTGGCTGCTCCGTCGTTGTTTACCTATTACAAACGCCCCCTGTATTTAAAGAATGCGCTAGTGATTGGCATTTCACAATCGGGTGCGTCGCCCGATATTGCGGCGACGCTGGAAGAGGGCAGACGGCGCGGATGTCTAACGCTGGCGCTTACAAATGAGGTTCGCTCGCCGCTCGCGAATGCCTCCGAATTGGTCTTGGATATTCATGCAGGCAGGGAAAGAGCGGTCGCTGCTACAAAAACGTATACCGCTGAACTGATGACGATCGCGATGTTGTCTGTTGCGTTGAGCGGAGTCGAGAAGCGCTGGAGAGAGTTAGGACGCGTTGTGAACTGGATGAGATCCGCGTTGAAGCAGGATGAATTTATTTCTCAAGCGGTAGAGCGTTATCGTTATGCAGACCGGGCTATTGTGTTGGGACGCGGCTTCAACTACGCGACCGCTTTTGAGTGGGCGTTGAAATTAAAGGAGCTAGCCTATGTAATGGCTGAGCCGTATTCGCCCGCCGACTTTGCTCACGGTCCAATCGCGATGCTGGAAAGCGGATTTCCTGTTTTTGCCGTCGCATCAAAGGGGAAAGTCTTTCCATCTATGCAACAAATGCTTCTACGTTTGAAGAAAGAGCAGGCGGCGGATCTGGTTGTAGTCTCGAATGATAAACGCGCGTTGGCGCTCGCTCAGGTTCCATTGATGATTCCGGCCGATATACCCGAATGGCTTTCGCCATTTGCGAGCGTGT
>BQMV01000290.1 GCA_022181005.1 Anaerolineaceae bacterium
GCGTCTGATGTGCGCCAAAAGACAGCCTTGTCAGTTGGCAACGCAGCGCCATAGGATCCGCCGTAGACGACCCAGGCTGTGGACGCGTTCATGAAGAACCCAAGAGCGTTAAGAGCGCCGTCTGTATCGGACATTGGTTGAGGCGGAGTGACATCGCGCCAGGTTGCGCCGCCGTCTTGCGTGCGAAAAATATGATCGCTAGCCGCGGTTTGGCCGCCGATCGCCCAACCGTCTGAAGCGGAAATCATGTGGATATTTGTGATATCTATCGAAGTCCCAGCGGCAAGATGGGGGATCGGCGAACCTGTCAGCGCCTGTGTGGGTTCGCTATTGGGTAGGAGCGAAGGATTGCCGGGGGTGGGCGCTGGCGTGTCGGTCGGCGCGATGAGCGCAGTTGCGGTTGAGAGGGGAGGCACGCTTGTTTGTGAAGCAGCAGCATTTCGCGCTGGCAGGCGGCAAGCAATTGAGGCGGCTAATAAACATAGAATAGCCGAAATAGAACGGGAATGATTTTTCATGTTTTCTCAATAAAGATTGGTTGTACGCTTACGTTTTACCTCTATTCTTGTGCGCTTGAAAAGCGCTGATTACTTCCCTGTGCGCTCTATCACAAATGCAGAGATTTCAATCCCTGAAATTGAAACTTTTAATTCAGCCCCTTTGATGTTTGCGTCGGCGGGCAATAAATCGAACGCTTCTTTGGTGATTAACGTCTCTTCCGAGCCGGCGATATCTTCTCCTAATTTGAAGGCGCGATTGACAGGGTCGCCGAAACAGTCGTTGTTTCCAACGATGAGAATCTCTCCATAGTCGATTCCGCAAGAAATATGAATATCAAGATCGTCGGGCGTTAATATGTTTGACGCAGCGAACGCGCGATGAATGGCTTCCGCTGCATTGACCGCCGTCAGTGAGTCTGGGAAGACCGCGATGCAATTATCCGCTTCGTATTTAATAATTATCCCGCCGAGCGACTTGATGATGGGATGCGTTATCAACTGCATTCGCTGCACCAGCGAGAGATAATGCACAATCCCGTATTTGCGCGTGAGCAACGAGAAACCAGACATATCCAGCACGAACACCGCAAATTTCCTGCCGTATTCGCCCCACAGTTTTTGCTCGAGCATTCTGCGCTTCGTGATATTTTCAGTTTGCGAGAACTCGAGAAGCAAGTCTTGAAATCGCGTAGAGGACGTTGCGCTCATCTTTACCTCGCTATGGCGGAGGCGTTAATATCTTGTATTTTGACAGATCTATTTGGCGCCCGATTTCCATGTTTTCGATGCGTATCCAGCAAGGGTTATGAAAATATGGATTTTCAATAACGATCCAGCCAGGTTCGCTGCCTACGCCGAGTATGTTTACGAGTTGTTTGCCCGATTTACGGATACTCGGGTCAATGTTGCTGATCAGCCCGTAATTTTCGCCGGGACCTTTATAACAACCGGCAAACTTGACGACAACAGGCGGTTGCGGCTTTGGCGTTTCGGTCGGCGGCTCGGATGGAGTATTGGTGAACGCTGGCGTAAAGGTCTCTGTGGGCGGCGGAAGCGTTGCCGTTGGCGCTTCTGCTGTCTGTGTTTGCATGATCTGAGCGATCTCAATCGCCATTGTGCCGGCAATATCTACGGTCGGCGCGGCTTGTTCTTGCGGCGCGCAAGCCGCAAGAACGGTTATACAAATGATCGCGTTTAAGAATTGGGACTTCATCTATTTCGACCTTTTTCGGCTTTTGTCCACGCGTCTTTGAGGTTGACCGTTAAATTAAACACGGGCTTTTCGGCGGTCGTGTCCTTGTCTACGCAGAAATAGCCGAGTCGCTCGAATTGATAACGCGCGCCGATTTCCGGCGTTGTGAGCGACGGTTCGACGCGCCCCGTGAGAATTTCCAGCGAACCTGCGTTTAGACAGTTGAGGAAACCTTCCTCGCCTTCTTCGGGATTCTCTTTTGAGAATAGGCGGTCATACATACGAATTTCCGCTTCTATCGCGTGGGCGGCTGATACCCAGTGGATAGTTGATTTCACCTTGCGTCCATCAGACGCGTCGCCGCCGCGCGTGGACGGGTCGTATTCCACATGGACTTCAACTATGTTGCCCGCATCGTCCTTTACGGTATGCGTGCATTTGACGAAATAGGCGTAGCGCAATCGCACTTCGTTGCCCGGATATAAACGGTGGTATTTTGGCGGCGGAGTTTCGCGGAAGTCGTCTTGCTCAATGTAAATAACTTTTGAAAATGGAACTTTACGCGCGCCCGCGTCCGCATCTTCGGGATTATTAATTGCATCCATCTCCTCGACCAAGTCGTCGGGGTAGTTATCAATTACCACTTTCAACGGGCGAATTACCGCCATCCGCCGCGACGATGTTTTGTTGAGGTCTTCGCGCACGCACGCTTCGAGTAAGGCAACGTCGGTGACACTGTAATTCTTCGCTATGCCTACGCGACGAATGAAATCGAGAATCGCTTCGGCGGCGTACCCGCGCCGCCGCATAGCGCGCAACGTAGGCATGCGCGGGTCGTCCCAACCGTTGACGTGGTTTTCCTCCACCAGTCGGCGGAGCTTGCGTTTGCTCATCACCGTGTAGTTCATGTTGAGTCGCGCAAATTCGATCTGACGCGGCTTGAATACATCGAGCTGTTCCAGAAACCATTCATATAACGGACGATGGTCTTCGTATTCAAGCGAACACAACGAATGAGTTATGCCTTCCATCGAGTCGTTTTGCCCATGCGACCAATCGTAAAGGGGGTAGATCTTCCACGCGTCGCCGGTGCGATGATGCGGCGTATGCAAGATGCGATACATAGCGGGATCGCGCATATTGATATTCGAGTGCGCCATATCGATCTTGGCGCGTAGGATGCGCGAGCCGTCTGGAAATTCGCCGTTTTTCATGCGTTCAAGCAGCTCTAGATTTTCTTCTACGCTGCGTTCGCGAAATGGAGAATTTTTTCCCGGCTCGGTTAGCGTGCCGCGATTCTTGCTTACCTCTTCCGGGGTCTGATCGTCTACATAGGCTTTGCCCATCAAGACGAGCCGCTTTGCCCAGTCGTACAGTAGATCGAAATAATCTGATGCATACGTTTCTTTAACCCAAACGATGCCGAGCCAGCGGGCGTCGTCTTTGATGGCTTCTACAAATTCGACTTCTTCTTTGGTTGGGTTGGTGTCGTCGAAGCGTAAAATCAACTCGCCGTTGTTTTCTTTCGCTACGAGGTAATCTATCATGAACGCTTTGACATGCCCGATATGCAAATAACCGTTTGGCTCGGGCGGCAGGCGGGTGCGAACATAGTCGAAGCGTCCGTTTTTCAAATCTTCGGCGACGGCTTCGCGGATGAAATCATTGGGTTTGTTTTCTGTAAGCATGCGATCCTCAGGTGTGTACTTTAGATGCCGCCATTATAACAAATGAGCGAGTGTGATTTCGCTAAACGCGCAAAAGGCTTGCCCGAACGCTTCTGCCATGCTACAATACCGCCCGTTGGAAATTTAGTGGGGGCTCGTCTAATGGCAGGACAGCTGACTCTGGATCAGCTAGTAGAGGTTCGAATCCTTTGCCCCCAGCACAAAGACCCTTTCGAGCGAGGGTCTTTTCGTTTGCCTCGGAAACTTCCGCGCATGGCGAGGGTTTATACCCTAAATATAAGGAGAATAATTATGTCGAACAATAAAATTAACCAGACAACCGCCACGTCTTTTTTTGAGCGTGTAGGCGTTAAAAAGGAAACTATTCAAGTAGGAGCGGGAATTCCATTTGGTTTTGAGAGAATTAGCAACCCAAATTTGGGGATCGGCGGCGTATATGGGGCGTGGGGAAGAAGCTTCAATAATGACGAGTTGAGTTCGTTTGTCGAAGCCCGGCTTGAGCGACCGCTTTCAGCGGATCAGAAATTAAATCTTGCCGATCTAGGATTCCTCAGCCGCCATCATATTCCTGTGGACTTGACCCCTGAAGAACACGCTCGTCTCGAGACCGAAGTGGGCGCCCGGCTTCTAGTGGAAGCCGCGCAGTCTTGCGGTTGGCATCCATCTGAAGTCGAAGGCGTGTTGATCGGTATGAGCGCGCCCCTTTCAGATCGTTACCTTGACCAAATCTCGAGAGCGGCGGGAATTCCCGATAGCGCGCTTAAGGTAGCCACTCATAAAGCCTGCGACGGCTCGACCAGCAGCCTGCACTTGGCGTTAAATCCTGCGATGCCTGAGAATCGTCAACTCGATATCAATATCGCCGAAATATTGTATGGAAAGAAAGTCCTCGTGGGTGGAATTGAAGGTTTAAGCCGCTTTGTAGGCTCTTCGCACGATGCAAGCGCGCTCCAGTTATTCGGCAATGCGGCTGGAATTATCGGAGTTATTCCAGGTAAAACGGTGAAATTCTTGGCGGGAAAATCGCACGAAGAATTCGATG
>BQMV01000291.1 GCA_022181005.1 Anaerolineaceae bacterium
CTTGCGCGTCGCTGCGCTTGCCGCGGAATTGCGCGTCCCTTGTTATCTGGTAGGCGGCGTAGTGCGCGATCTTCTTCTCGAGCGTCCCGTTCATGAGAGCGACATTGATTTTGTTTTTGAAGGCGATGCGATTGAGTTTGGGCATCAACTGGTTAAAGCTTGCGGCGGCAAACTGACTGCCCATCAGAAGTTTCGCACTGCTGTTTGGCATACGCCTGAAGACGGAGATTTAGCCCCCGACGCCGTTGATTTGATCACTGCTCGCAGAGAAGTCTATAAGCGCCCTGGCGCGCTTCCGACTGTGACGCCTGCCATGCTAATGGACGACTTGCGTCGTCGCGATTTCCCCGTCAATGCGATGGCGATTCGTTTGGACGGCGACGACTCCGGTGAATTGATTGACCCGCTGAACGGACAAGGCGACCTGGCAAGGAAATTGATTCGCGTTTTGCATCCCGCTTCCTTTCTCGATGACCCAACGCGTATTTTCCGCGCGCTTCGCTACGTTGCGAGATATGGCTTTACGCTTGAAGCGGAAACACTGCGGCTTATCAATGCTGAAGCGCGCGCAGGCCTCGCCCAGTTGAGCGGCGAACGCCTTCGCCACGAATTTGACGTAACCTTTGAGGAAACGAATCCATCTGCAACGCTTCAACAGTTTGCCGACCTCAGGTTGCTGGAGGCGATCCACCCGGCGTTGTTAACCGCTCAGTGCGGCTTCATGCCTTTAGAAACCCCGTCCACGCATTTTGGCGAATTTACTGTCCCGGAGATATTATCTGTGCGTCAGTCCCTCGGTTGGATTTTTTATCTGATTGAGTTAAACGAATCGGATAGCGCGGCGCTTGCCAAGCGATTGGCTTTCCCCGTCGCGCTTGCGGAAGCGGTCCGCTCCGCTTCTATTCTGAAGCGAGCTTTGCCTTCCCTTAAGGACTATTCGCCCAGCCAATGGACGTTTTATCTTGACGAGGCGCCCCCTCTTTCGATCTATGCCGTGTATCTCATCAGCCGGGAAAACGCTCTGAGCGAATATCTGTCGAAATGGCGGCGTGTTAAGCCAATCGCGACAGGCGCGGATCTTAAGACGCGCGGGCTGCGTCCGGGTCCGCATTTTGGAGAAATCCTCCGCCGACTTCGCGCGGCGTGGCTGGATGAAATTGTTGTCAACCAAGAACAAGAAGACCGCTGGCTCGATTCAGCGCTGAACGCGCAAAAATAGAAAGGAAAACAACGCTATGCGAAAGGTCCTTTTCATCATGTTGGCGCTTTATGCGATACTGACAGTGGGATTGCAGGGAGCGGTAAATGTCGTTCATCCATTTCCGTTTTTCCTCTTCCCACTGACGACTTTGCTGGGTTTCATCATCGCCTTGCTGCATGCTTTGACGCGTTTAAATCATTCGCGCATGCTCACGCTCTTGCTGACGGCGTTCGTCGTCAGCCTTGCGTTCGAGAGCGTAGGTGTGCTGACGGGGCTTGTGTACGGTCCCTATCATTATACAGAAAAGCTCGGCTACCGCTTTTTGGGATTAGTGCCGCTCATCATCCCGATCGCATGGTTTATGATGATGTATCCGTCTTTTATAATTGCAGATTGGATCATTCCTAAGACGATGAAAATTCGTTCGGTCTGGGTGGCTGCGGCGGGCGCCGCGGCAATGACGGCGTGGGATGTGGTGATGGATCCGGTCATGGTGAAAGTCGGTCACTGGGTCTGGGACGTAAACGGTCCATACTTCGGCATTCCTTTGCAGAATTTCTTCGGCTGGTGGCTCACAACCTTCGTAACTTTTCTGGTTTTTATCTGGTTGGGCAAGCCGCTTTTAGCGGATCGTTCAGATGCGAAATTTGACCGCATGGCGGTCGTCTTGTTCAGCGTAACCGCTTTGGGCAGCATCTTGAGCGCGTTAACAGGCGGATTAGGCGGCGCGGCGTTAGCGGGCATCTTCGCTGTCGCTCCGTGGGCGCTCTTTGGTTGGCTTCGTATGTCGGAGAGGGAGCCGGCGTGATGCAGAAATGCGCGAGTTGTGAAATCTGCTAGAAGTGTCGCTTTAATTCGGAAGCGTAACGCGCGCCCACTGTTGCACGGTTCTGGTACAACCAATCTTTTAATCTGGTTTTACAACGCGGCGGCTCATTGGAAACGAGCAGATTTGCCATCAACCCATCCACTTCTTCGGGCGTCAGCATTACATCGCCGACGAAGAGGCTGAGAAATTGCGCGGCGAACAACGCCAGGCGCGGGGGCAGGGGGAGCGTCAGTCGTTTTTTTCCGATCGTGGAGCCGATCAGTCCGACCATTTCTTTGAATGTGAATTCATCAGGTCCCACGGCGTCCCAGATATAATTTTCCTCCTTGTAAACTGCATCCGCCGCCAACTCGGCGAGATCGTCCACGTAGACAGGCGAAAGCCGGTAGGAGCCGTCGCCCGGCATGCCGAAGACAGGCAACCGTCGCAATAGCCAAGCGATATTGTTGATGAGAATATCTTCTTTGCCGAATAGAACCGTTGGGCGCAGGATAGCGTAACTTATGCCCGATTCGATCACCGTTGTTTCGTTCGCGGCTTTACCCCAATAATAGGGCAAATGCGAATTGGCGGACGGATTTGCAATACTGATGTGAACGATGCGTTTTACTCCCGCTTTTACCGCTGCGGCGATTAGCGTTCTGGTATTCTCGACCGCTTTAGGCTGAGTATTTTTCCCTTTGTCGAAGCGCACCCAATAGGTGTTGACGAATGCATCCGCGCCGCGTAAATTTGCAGCGAGTTCATCTGGATCGTCGAAGTTCAAGGGAAAGGCTTTAACCTTCCCGCCGAATGGATCGGGACGGTCGGGATGATTGGTCAGTGTGACGACCTCTTCGCCTTTTTCGAGGAGCCGTTTGGCGATATATTTGCCCGAATAACTAAATGCGCCGGTCACTGCGATTTTCATTTCAAAACTCCCAAAATGGATTTGACATTAGTGAATCCTAGTTTCTCCAATTTGATGACCGCGCTGGAAAGACTGTCAATCGCGTTAAAGAATTCTTGCAGCGCTTTGATGCGCTCGTAGATGAAGTTGACTTCCGCTTTGTCGCCAGATACCGAGCCGGCCTCCAGACTTGCAAGCGTTTCTCGCACTCCGCGCAGCGCTCGGTCGAACTCGTTGTTTTGACGTTCTCGTAGAAGCGAACGCACGGCGGCATAGAAATCCGTTTCCGCTTCGTAATAATCTTTGCGATCGCCGAGTTTGCTCGACCGATGAACCAGCCCCATCCGCGCTAACGCTCGCACTTCGGAACTGACCGCGCCTTTTGTCAACCTGGTCTGTTGTACGATCTCATCCAGTGAAAGCGAGGCGGGGGAGAGGTATAGCACGGCGAAGATCGCGCCCATTCCCTTGGGAAAGCCCCAAAACCGGCTAATGTGACTCAGGCTCGCTATAAAATCTTTTTTAATTTGAGTAAGAGTTAACGTTGACATAATTCGTATTGGATATCTAGCAAAAACTAAACGTAGTATATATCAAATGCGATATTTGTCAAGAGAAAGGAGAGCCGCCAGCGGTTGTTTTTTGCCGTGTTATTTTATTTGCGCGTTCGCGACGACGCAATTCTTGCCCGCCGCTTTGGCTTGATATAGGAATTGATCGGCTGCGGCGATGAGCTCTTCGATGGTTTTTCCGTTCACGGGAAATTCTGCGATACCGCAGGAAATGGTGATTTTGTTGGCAGCGATCTTGTAGATCGCATTCGCTTTCTGAAAGGAACGCCGCCACTGTTCGGCGACTTGTGCGGCGTGCGCGCTTGCGCAGTTGGGCATGAGCGTTAGAAATTCTTCGCCGCCGTAGCGATAGACGGTGTCTATCGCTCGCGTTTGACCGAGAAGTTGCTTGGCGAAATTTCTTAACACATTATCTCCAACGGCATGACCATATGAGTCGTTGAGAAGTTTGAAATCGTCAATGTCAATGATCGCCAGGCTGATCAGGTAATTTTCGCGGGCGGCGCGCGCCAGTTCGCGCGTCAGAATGTCGTTTAGATAACGGCGGTTGTACAGCCCAGTGAGAGGATCGCGGATGGCTAACTCTTGCAACTCGATGTGCGCGGTTTTGAGCGGAGTAATATCCCTCCACACAATGAGTCGCCCTAAGAAATTGGAGCGAGAGTCGTATAATGGGGAAATTTTCAAGTCGTAGAACGCGCGGCGCGGCTGTTCGAACGAAAGTTCGGTGCGAAGATCAACGCTTTCGAAGAAGTCTGTTATGAGGCGGGGCCAGGGAGCGAACGCTTCGCTGGCAGGTTGACCGATCTGGAGCGCTCCTGTTCCTCCCAGGGTCTGAAGCGCGGCGAGGTTGAAATCTACGATACGGTTTTGAGCGTCTAATACGATAACGCCGTCGCTCATGTT
>BQMV01000292.1 GCA_022181005.1 Anaerolineaceae bacterium
GGGAATCCAGCTTACAGATTCGGTTTAATGCAGAGGCAACGCCAAAGAACTTAACCTCGTACTGCAAATCGGCAGAAGAGGGATCGGCTGGATCGTCAAAATAAAAAGCCGCAGCAGCCGCCAGAGCCAGAGGTTCGGGATGCACCCCAGCTTCTTCTGCCAGATGTGCCGCGCCTATTAGACGGTCATATGCGCTCAACTTGCGCCAAGGATCTCGTCCAACGCGCGCAATCGGATCATTAAGCGCCGAATTTTCGAAACGGACAACAAGTTCTTCCAAATCGCCCTCATCGCCCGCAATTTCCGCTCCATAACAAGCAGACAAACCACGCTGACCTTCAGCCATGGCGGCAAGTACGGCGGCTCTAATTTCCGGGTCGAGGATAGCCGCATGAATGTAATGGTATCCTTTGAGATAGCCAAGATACGCGCAAGTCGCATGACCGGCGCTGAAAATGTATAACTTACGGCACACCCAAGCGTCGAAATCGTCGGAGAGAATCATGCCTTCAATAATTGGCAGCGGCTGGCGCAGGCTTAGCCTATCTACAATGAAAGCGTCAGGCGGATCGCCGATGAAAGTGAGCGGTTCATTCAAAGCGGGATCGCCCAATCGCTGTGTAACAGCTCGACTAACCAACGCGGTGGAAAAACCATAATCTGCCAGAGGAAAATCCTGCGGCACATGCTGAGCAACATACTCGCGCAAACGGGCGCCAGCCAGGGGCAAATTTTCAAATGCAAGAATATTTGCCGGTCGGCTTCGCAGACTCAAACCAGAGGCGATAAGTTCTGCAACTGCGGATAAGTTACCCGCTCCTACCGATGTGACGATCAAGTCGGCGGCGGCGATCTCAGCGGCAGTTCGATCGGGATCGTCAGCAGATACGGCGCAGATTCCATCCACGACGATTTTCCGCGCTTCCGATCCGTTAACTAAATGCACCTGATAGCAGCCAACCCGGTTGAAGTGATCTGCCAATGCCGGCGTATGAGTGACAAAAACGACTTGATATCCTGAAGCGCGCAGTAATTGACCCGCCAAACCACAGCCGATGTGTCCAGCGCCAAGGATGATCGCTTTCATACAAATCTCCCTTTCTCAAAGGCAGGCAGAAACGGTTGACCGGAGATCACGCGCTGACCGACAGAGTATATGTAGTCTGCAAGTCGTAAGGCGGCATCGGGAACTCCTTTGAAGCCGGGAAAACTTGAAATGTCTACAACATAGAATTTTCCATCGTTCACGATCACATCCAACCCATAGACCTCGATCCCAAAAGCTTGTCCGCAACGCAAGGCGATCTGATGTAATTCCGGCGTAACAACAAATGGTTCGCCGAGTTTTTCCTCATATGTCTGAGCGGGCCAAATCCGCTTCACTCCGTAGACTTGGCCGCCGATACAATAGATCTTGAGGTCGCGACCCTCCGGCTTGTAATAACGCTGAGCAAAGATCAGATCTTGATTAGCCCGCACATTATTTAGCTCATCCGAATCCCAAACGACATGAACGCCTCTGCCTTGAGAGCCTCGATACGGTTTGATTACGAGCGGTCCTTCATCGAGGAGAGGGGCAAGTTCTTCAAGATGGTTAGTCACATACGTGCTTGGCACGGGCAGACCGGCGGCTTGCAAAACGCGAGTCGCAATGATCTTGTCGCGCATGATCGCTGCAACCGGATAAGGATTGACAATCTGCGCTCCAGCCGCATGCAGCGCCCCAGCCAGGCTGAGCGCCAAATCGGCGCCGGATTTGAGAACATACAGATCGTGTTCTACGTGAATATGAGCCAAATCTGTTAATTGCTCATCCGCATAAATTGGGTCTACTGTCACGCCCCATTCAACGAGCAGACGAACCACCTCCGGTATAATGGGGCTTTTACGGGAAGGGGGGTAACGCGTCATAAACATTCCAATTTTCATGGCTTTTCTCCTCGGGCTTTCCGAATTACGAAATCTGCTAGCTTTTCGTCCGCGTCGGGCACACCGCTGTAATTAGGAAAATCATTTACTTCGATGACAACCAGCCCATCAACGGTTTGAACGCAATCAACGCCGAACAAATCCAGTCCAAAGATGGCGCGGCAACGACGCCCCAACTCCCTAAACATCGGGGTCGTCGGAACTTGTTCAACACGCAAGGCTTTTACGTTAGATTCATCAGTTTGTCTCGTTTTATATATGCCCAAAGGAGACGGTTTTCGAACAATCCATACCTCAGCGCCAATTCCATAAATTTTCAAATCGTAGCCATCGTTGGGTAGATACTGTTGCGCCAGCGCGGCTGATTCGCGCCAGTCCAATTGAGAAAGTTCTCGAGGAGTATTCACAACTTGTAAACCCCTACAATTGTCGCCAAAGATCGGCTTGAGAATGAGCGGATAACTCTCATTTGTGATTTGACTCGCTAAATTCTCAGTTACGTTCAGGAATGTATGAGGAATTGGAAGATTAGCTGACGCCAGAGTAACCGCCATCTCAGCTTTATTGTGAACGCCTGCAATCGCCGACCGGCTATTGATCGTTGGAATTCCACAAGTTTCAGCCCAAGCAAGCAGTGAAAGGAGTCCCCAACTACGTCCTCGTGCGACGATCGCATCTAATCCATCAAGCCAATCATCATTCTTTACGCTATAAAAGTGAATCTCTGGGATAATAATAGTCGCCCGATATCCCTTGGCAGACAGCGCGGCAACCAACCCTGCCGGTTGTGCCTGAGTTAAATAACGCCGTTCAACAAGAATGCCGATGTGTAATTGACGTATCATTCAACTGCCTCTTCCATTTCTTCAGAATCTGGATTTCACCCAAATAGTCGCAAAAAGTAAAAAAAAGTTACGGGCAACAAAAAAACTCCCGCTTGAAGCGGGAGTAACTATCCAACAAATTATCGTTTACAGCGAGGGATTATCCAATCGCACGCCGTGACCGCGCACGGTATCAATATATTGATGACTCGGGTCAAGCGCGGCGAGACGTTCGCGCAGGCGGCGCACCAACGCATCCAGCGCTTGATCTGAAACGCCCGAAGATTGATCGTCGCCCCACACGACCGTCACAAGATCGGGACGGCTGACAACCTGTCCTTGACGATCATACAACAACCATAACAACTTGAATTGTTGAGCGGAAAGCGAGGGGACCAGTTCTTGCTGACGAATCCAAACGCGGCGAGATTTACGATCCATCATCAACCTGCCGGGCTTGCCGCCGTCCAGCAAGGGCATGGTCGCATCCGATGTGAGATATTGGAATTGTTGCGCAATGCCCACAGCAATATGGTCGCCGTCTTGCAATACAACGGGAGCGGTCAAGGGCGTCCCGTTGTGATATGTGCCGTTCTTACTGCCCAGGTCTTCAAGCATAACGCCTTCAAACGTCGGAGTCAGGCGGGCATGAAAGCGCGAGATCTGACGGTCGTTCACCACCACGTTACACGTCGACTCGCGTCCCAGCACGATCGTTCCATCTAATTGCCAACGCTGACCTTTTAACGGTCCCTCTTCGGCGATTAATAAGGGAAAATCTTGATCGAGTATAGCCATAGGAAACTTAAGAAAACGAGTTTATAATATCGAAGCAGTTAACGAAACAGCGTCGGAAATTTTAAGAACGACGTTACTATAGCATAAATACGCGCTTCTGTGCAGAACCCACGCCGAAATGATTTTGTGCGAACGCGCGCCTTATTAAACAAGCTAGGAGAATCATGTTGCCGCCCCTCAAAAGCGGAGAGGTCTTGCGCAGTCGCTATCGCATCCGTGAACAGATCGGGCAAGGCGGCATGGGCTCGATCTATCTCGCCGACGACACGCGCCTAAAGGGACGCGAATGCGCGCTGAAAGAAGTTGAATACGATCGCGCGCTTCCAGAAAATATCCGCGCAGAAGCCCGCGGGCAGTTTTTACGCGAGGCAACTGTGCTTGCGCGCCTCGACCACCCCAACCTGCCAAAAGTCTCCGATTTCTTCTCAAACGGTCCGCGCGATTATCTAGTGATGGATTACATACCGGGCGACGACCTACGGCACGTCATTTTCGAAGCGCGACAGAAACACACATTCCTCCCCGAACGCGAGGTCCTTGGTTGGGCGGAGCAGATCGCCAGCGCGCTTACATACCTGCACAGTCAGGAACCGCCCATCGTCCATCGCGACGTTAAGCCAAGCAACTTGAAGTTAATGCCTCACGGCTTAATTAAACTAGTAGACTTCGGTCTGGTAAAGATCCTCGCGCCCGAAGAAGTGACGATCACTATCATCCAAGGGCAAG
>BQMV01000293.1 GCA_022181005.1 Anaerolineaceae bacterium
TTGCACGTTGCGGATGTCGCGTTCGCATGACGCCCAGGTTGCTTCGATGGCGGGGATGGAGAACTCGTGATGAGTAACGATATAGTTGGACCCGAGGAAAATATCTAATTCGTCTATCTTGCTTTCCCATGTATTGTCGTTTTCTTGAAGGTCTATATAGTTCATGACGATATAGAGATAACTTCCCCAGTCGTCGAGCTTAGGCGAATGAGTCTGTTGCAACGCATCCTCGATAGATAATGGATGGAAGCCGAAGTTTTGCAAAATGGGGAGGGAGTTTTCATCGGGCTCGTTGACGAAATCTACCCAGAGGAGCGAACGGCGGTTGCGGATAAGTTTGGCAAACTCTGATGGAGGAATGTCTTTGCGGATAGGTTTGCCTGGGGAGTAATATAATGTTCGGATCATGTGATCTCCAATAGTGAATATTAATTATTCTTACAGAAACTTAAATAATATAAATCTAGAAATTGATTTTCCTTACTTACCATTGACAAAGAGTAGTAAATCAGTATAATTACATTATAAATATGTATTTGCGAATTGAGATAAAGTTATTTTAATCAATTTTCTCAACTTCTCAAGGAGAATCTTATGTATGCCGCTCCGACACGCTGTCCTGTCTGTCAATCTGAACTTGAAGTGACTCGTCTGCACTGTTCCTCGTGCGATACTTCTATCGAAGGGCGCTTTGTAGGCGGACCTATCGCCCATCTTAGCGCTGAACAGATTGATTTTATCGTAACCTTTATTCGATGTGAGGGTAAGATCAATCGCATCGAACAGGAAGAACGCTGGGGATCCTACCCGACCATCCGCAACCGTTTGCATGAAGTGATTCGCGCGCTTGGTTATGAACCCGGTAAAGATGAGTCTGTCGAGATCAGTCCTGCGAAACGAAACGCTGTTCTCGCCGATCTTGACGCGGGAAAAATCTCAGCCGACGATGCCATGCGCATCTTGCGCGGCGAGGAGGAGTAAACATGTCTAAATCGGTTTTAGTCGGCGATCAGCCTACGATTCAAATTGAGATCGTCGCTGGCGACTTGAGCGTTGTCGGCTGGGATGGGAGCGACTTGCTGCTCAAGGGCAACGACGATGAAATCCGCTTCACGCAGACGAGGGAATCTATTTCGGTTTCGTCTAGCGGCGATCTCTCCTTACGAGTGCCGCGCAACGCAGCTATCGAACTCACCGCCGCCAACGGAGACGTCTCTATTCGCGGCGTATCTGGCAGATGCGAAATCAAGGAGACGGCTGGCGATCTTGCTATGCGCGACGTGGGTGCGGCTGTGATCAATAAACTTCACGGCGACTTCTCGTTGCGCGGAGCGCAAGGCGATCTATATGTTAAGAATGCGCTGGGCGACGTAAGCATTCGCGGCGTAAACGGCAACATTCGTCTCGATTCCGTTGCGGATGACTTAGCCTTGCGCGATGCACACGGCGGCATTAAAGCCAATGTGGGCGAAGATGCGATTATTTACCTTGAACCGCAAGCGGGATTTGAATACTCCGTCGACGCCGGCGATGATATTTTGCTTGTGCTGCCGAAGAAGGTTGACGCCGCTCTCGATCTTCGCGGCGATAGAATCTTTGTGGATTGGCAAGATATGGAAAATAACGATGCGACTGAGCGCATCGTTATTTTAGGCGATGGGGCTGCGAAGATTCACTTGAGCGCCGGCGGCGAAACACGCGTATCGAATCGTTCGGAAGCGGGCGATTCAGCCGACGAATGGGGCAACTTTGCCGGCTTGAATTTCGATTGGTCGGGTTTTGGCGAACATATTTCGCGCCAAGTGAAGCAAGCGACGACGCGCGTTGTGAAACGCGCCGAAGAAGCCGCCAGCCGCGCGGAACGTCACGCTGCACGGCACGCCCAACGATCGACGGGACGTTGGAGTTGGGACGTGAAGAGCGCGGTCAAGCCGCCTGCGCCTCCGGAACCTCCTTCTCAGATGGCGACGGAAGAGGAGCGCTTATCTATCTTGAAAATGCTCGCCGATAAGAAAATCACCGCTCAACAGGCGGAGGAATTGCTGAACGCGCTTGATGGAGGCGAATAATGTCGTCGGAAGAACGCAAGAGGATTTTGCGGATGGTAGAAGAAGGAAAAATTTCCGCTCAAGATGCTGCGAGTCTGATGCGCGCGCTCGGCGACGGCGTAGAAAAGACGGATGCGGAAGTAGAAGTCGTCTATCGCGAGACAGGCTCAGGCTTCGAAGAAGCTGAGACTCCCGAGTTCGATCAGATCAAAGCGCGCGTGCGACGCTTTGCATCGATTCCATTGTGGGTCGGAATCGCCGTTACCGTATTGAGCGCGTGGATCATCTACGCTATCCAGAAAAGCGCTGGCGTGAATTTCTGGCTCTATTGCATGATCATGCCGTTGTTGTTGGGCGTGTTACTCATCGCGCTCGGCTCGGGCGGACGTTCTTCGCGTTGGGTCTATGTTGACGTGGACCGCCGCGACGCAAAACCCGGCGAGGGACCTCGTCGCATCGCGTTGGGGTTCCCCGCGCCGCTGGGCTTATTAGCGTGGTTCTTCAATGCGTTTGGCCAGAATATTCAAGGCATGGGCGCAGGGAAGGGGCGGGCTATCGCCCAGATGTTCGAAGCCGCGAAAACTTTGGGCGAGCCGTTGATGGTTGATGTAAACGATGACGACGCGCATGTACAAGTGTATATCGGTTAAGAGTTTGGAAAAACTGGCAGTATTAACTGCATATTACGGAGGTCCGCATGGCATCAACTGAAGAGAGAATGAAAATATTGAAAATGATCGAGGAAGGTAAATTGAGCGCGGAAGAAGGGACGAAACTTCTCACGGCTCTCAGCGCTAAACGGCCGCTTTCGCCTCGCGCGCCGGGAGGGGCTAAATCGTTGCGGATTCGCGTCACCGACACTCGCACGGGACGTTCGAAAGCGTCAGTGCAAATTCCGCTTGCACTCGTAGACGCCGGCTTAAAGATCGGGGCGCATTTCGCTCCTGAGGTGGAAGGCGTGGATATGTCGAGCGTGATGGAAGCCTTGCGCTTAGGTATGACCGGTAAGATCATTGACGTAACCGACGAGGAAGACGGCGAACACGTTGAGATCTACGTCGAATGAATTCGGTTGAACCGCTTGCGATTGACGCGCCAATTTATCTCGAATTAAACGTATGAATCGATCTAGTTCAAAGCGCCCTTCGGGGATGCTGGGTTTTACTATTGTCTGGATTGGTCAGATTATCTCTACGCTTGCCAGTTCGATGAGTCAATTCGCATTGACGATATTTATGTTCGAAGAGACCGGCAGCGCGCTCGCAATGGGGACAATGCAGGTATTTTTCATCGCCCCATTTTTGTTGATCTCGCCGCTGGCTGGCGTGTGGGTTGATCGTCACAATCGTAAGATGATGATGATGGTCAGCGATATAGGCGCAGGCGTCGCTACGATCCTTATCATGATCTTACAAGCCTTTGGCGTTCTCGAATATTGGCATATCTACGGCGCATCCATTATTTACGGGTTGAGTATGGCGTTTCAGTGGCCCGCTTACTCTGCTGCAATTTCTACAATGATTCCGAAAGCGCAACTTGGACGCGCTAACGGTATGATGTCGTTGATCGAAGCGGGTCCTCAGGTGATCGCCCCTCTTCTAGCGGGCGCGCTGTTGCCGGTGATTGCGCTGACCGGTATTCTGGCGTTGGACGTAGTTTCATTTCTATTTGCTGTCGGCGCGTTGCTGTTTGTCCATATCCCGCAACCCGCGCCGACGGAAGCGGGCGTAAGGTCGCAGAACGAAGGAATTTTCCGCGATGCGATTTACGGGTTCAAATATATTTTCTCGCGTCCCAGCCTGCTCGGATTGCAAATTATCTTTCTTTTTGGAAACCTCTTCTCCGGCATTGGGTTCGCCGTTCTGGCTCCCATGATTTTGACGCGTTCCGGCGGAGATAGCCTCGCGTTCGGAACCGTTCAATCGGCGGCGGCGATTGCCGCTGTTGTGGGCGGCGTAACGATGAGCGTGTGGGGCGGCTTTAAGCGTCGCGTGCATGGCGTGCTGATCGGCTGGATACTCAGCGGAATCGCGCTGGCAATCGTCGGGTTCACCGGCCGGCTGGTTGTGTGGCTTTG
>BQMV01000294.1 GCA_022181005.1 Anaerolineaceae bacterium
AAAGCACAGCGCCGAGGTCCCGCACGTTCCCGCGACGTTCATCATGGATAACCGTTCTCGCAATACCTATATGTTCGGTTCGCTTTTCCCGATGCAACCTATCCCCGAAGAATATTTCACGAGCGGATATTTCAAGCGCGGCGACACGATTGAAGAGTTGGCGCAACAATGCGGCATAGACCCGAAAGCGCTCGCTGAAACGATAGCGCGCTTCAATCAGTTTGCGCGCAACGGCGTGGATGAAGATTTCCATCGCGGCGATGGCGCTTATGATCGCTATTACGGCGACCCAACCGTCAAACCGAATCCCTGTCTGGCTCCCCTTGAAACGCCGCCGTTCTATGCGGTAACGATGGTAGCGGGCGATCTGGGCACGAAAGGCGGGCTTGTAATGGACGAGCATGCGCGCGTATTGCGCAAAGACGGTTCGTTCATTCCGGGTTTGTATGTGGCAGGCAACAGTTCCGCTTCGGTGATGGGCAATTCGTACCCCGGCGCGGGCAGCACCATTGGTCCGGCGATGACGTTCGGCTATATCGCCGCGAAAGATATTGCGGGCGGCAAGATTCGTCCGGTTGGCAAATTACCGTAGGGCGCGCTGGTTGTGACGCGCCCAAAATCTCCCTTACGGATGGATTGGGTAGACCCCGCTGTCTGCTCGCTCGACTATCGTTTGCGCATCATCGGCAGGTTGCCGTTCTTCAAGCATTTATCCGCTGATGTCATCGCTCAGATTAATGATCTGTTCTACGATTTTGACGCGGCAGCGGGGGAGCGCATTTACTTTGAAGGCGACGAGGCAGAGTATTTTTATCTCGTCGCAATGGGCAAGGTCAGGCTCTCGTGCGAGGCGGGGCAAGGGCGCGAGGCGTTGCTGGATATTTTGCGCAACGGCGAATACTTCGGTTCTTTCGCGACCTTCGGCGGGCGCGGGTACACCGAAGACGCCGTTGCGCATACCGATTGTTGCATTCTGCGCATCTCTACGGCGGATTTCGAGCGCATCCTCGCCGAACATCCTGATGTGACGCGCAAAGTATTGGACACGGTCAGTCAACGGTTGGCGAAGTCGCAAGAGATTGTCGTGCAGTTGAGCGCGTTCAGCGTTGAGCGGCGCATTGCGTCTGTGTTGTTGCGGCTGGCGTCGAAGTTAGGCGAAGCGCGTGGAGCAGGAGTCTTGATCCAGCTGCCGTTTTCGCGCCAAGATCTGGCGGCAATGACCGGTTCCACTCCCGAGACCGTCAGCCGTGTGATGAGTCGTTTTGCGGAAGAGGGTTTGATCGAGTCGGGCAGGAAGTGGGTGACGATTGCAAACCCTGAGAAATTAGAACGTTTAGCGGATCAAGGCGCAGTTAATTGACTTGTATCATGTAGTCTGCCGCAATTGAGGCTATAGTTAAGACATTATCATTTCATGAAGGAGATAAACTGATGTCTTTACCTACTCAACCTTTGCGCGACGAACATGCAGGATTGTTCCCTCACGTAGAGGAGATTCGAAAAACGGCGGAGAAAGTCGGTTCTGCGCCGCTGTCTGAAATTACGCTCGGCGTGGATGAAGCCTACGATTTTCTAGCGCACCATTTAAAGATTCACGCCGAGGCGGAAGAAGCCGCATTATATCCCGTCGTCCAGCAATTGCTCGGCAGCCCCGACGTAACCAAGACGATGAGCCGCGATCATGTGGAGATTATCGCGCATATTGAGGAACTTGCCGCCCTTAAGAAAGACCTGAAGAGCGATCCTTTGCCGCCCGCTCAAGCCGAAGCCCTGCGACGTGTGCTGTATGGCGCGTATGCGCTTGTCAAAGTGCATTTTGCTAAAGAAGAAGAGATCTATTTGAACATCCTCGATGAGAAAATGAGCGCCGAAGCTGTTTTGGAAATGTACACCAAGATGGAAGCCGCCGCGCACGCGGCAATGGAAGCGGCGCGCGCCGCCTGATTGCGCCTACGAGAAGAGAGGCGCCTTAATGAAAACCCCCGTAATGAAAATTTCGGGGGTTTTCATTTTAAGCGGCAAGCCGCTCTCTGCTATAATGGAACAATCATCATATTTAAAGGATTCTTTTATGGCTGAGCACATCAGCGTTTCGAACATT
This sequence comes from Anaerolineaceae bacterium, assembly GCA_022181005.1. Lineage (GTDB taxonomy): Bacteria > Chloroflexota > Anaerolineae > Anaerolineales > Villigracilaceae > Defluviilinea. The sequence continues at coordinate 2,102 of BQMV01000294.1, forward strand.
TCAAAATATGTCGGTCAAGACGTAACGCTCAAAGGCTGGGTATACAATCGTACAGATAAAGGCAAGCTGTGCTTTCTGCTTGTGCGCGACGGTTCAGGCTTCGCGCAATGCGTAGCGTTTAAAGGAGATCTGGAGCCTGAGGTCTTTGACAGAGCAATGCGCCTGCCGCAAGAGTCGGCTATTATTGTCAGCGGGCTGGTGCGCGAAGATCAACGCGCGCCCGGCATTCCCGGCGGCTATGAACTGGGTATAAAACAAATTGAGATCGTGCAAGAGGCTGAATTAGACTATCCCATGTCATTAAAAGATCATGGCGTGGATTTCGCGCTCGACCATCGGCATCTGTGGATTCGCATGCAAAGCCAATGGGCGATCTTGCGCGTGCGCGCCGCAGTAATGGGCGCCACCCGCGAGTGGCTCAACAATAACGGCTTTTTTGAAATGAGCACGCCGATCCTTACGCCCGCCGCCGCTGAAGGTACGACTACGCTTTTTGAAACAGAATACTTCGACGAAGGCAAAGCGTATCTCGCGCAAACGGGCCAATTGTATAACGAAGCGAATATTTTTTCGTTCGGAAAAGTGTACTGCTTCGGACCTACCTTCCGCGCTGAAAAATCGAAAACGCGCCGTCATTTGACTGAATTCTGGATGCTTGAACCTGAAATCGCGTTTTGCGATCTGGATCAATTGATGGAAATCGAAGAGAACATGATCGCGCATATCGCGCAGGCGGTTCTGAAAGAATGCGCCGCCGAACTGAAATTCCTTGGGCGCGATGCTTCCAAACTAGAGCGCGTCTTCGCGCCATTTCCGCGCATGTCGTACGACGACGCGGCAAAATATTTGATTGACTTGTATGAGAAGGAGACGGACCCTGAACGTAAAGCGCTGCTCAAGTTTGAGTGGGGTATGGATTTCGGCGCGCCGCATGAAACCGAGTTGACCAAACTATACGATCAGCCGCTGTTTGTGTACGGTTATCCCAGCGCGGTCAAAGCCTTTTATATGGAGCCGTGGCCCGATCGCCCCGAAGTATGCAAAAGCGTGGATCTGCTCGCGCCCGAAGGTTATGGCGAGATCTGCGGCGGCTCAGAACGCATATCAAGTCACGATGCGCTGCTGGCGCGTATCCATAAGGAGGGACTGCCGGAAGAAGCTTTCAAATGGTATCTTGAACTTCGCAAATACGGCTCAGTCCCACATTCAGGGTTTGGCATGGGCGTTGAGCGTGTTGTGGCCTGGTTATGCGGCATTGAGCATATCCGCGAAGCGATTCCTTTTCCGCGCACAATTAAGCGGGTGTATCCATAATTTGGCTTGAAGTTCGAGACGCTGGCGCGCTAAGCGTTGCAAGCTTGCATATGCGGAGAGTGCGATATTGACTAAACTGTTTTTTGCGACAGATATTCACGGCTCGGATATTTGTTGGAATAAATTCTTGAACGCTGGAAAATTCTACGAGGCGGATGTATTAATTCTAGGCGGCGATATCACCGGCAAGGCGGTTGTGCCGTTTATTCATCAAGGCGGGGAACGGTACATAGGCGCATTGCTGGAGCAAGAGTTCTTGCTGACTACCGCAGATGAGCTTACGGATATGAAAAAGCGCGTGCGCAGTCGCGGTTATTATCCGTATCTGACCAATCCCGATGAAATCGCTGAGTTGGAAAAAGACCCAGATCGCGTAACAGAAATCTTCAACGCCGAAGTGTTGAAGATCGTTCAGCAATGGATGGAGATCGCTGAGAAGAAATTGAGCGGCACGGATATGAAAGTCTATTGTTCGCCGGGCAATGATGATATGGACGCTGTGGACGATATTATCCGCGCTTCGAAGCGGGTCATTTTAGTTGAAGGGTTGGTCACACAGCTAGACGAACATCATGAAATGATCGCTTCCGGCTGGAGCAACCGAACGCCTTGGAATACGCATCGCGAGGAGGACGAAGAGCGGCTCAAGATCCGCTATGAGACGATGATCTCTCAATTAAAGAATCGGGAGAACGCGATCTTTAATGTCC
>BQMV01000295.1 GCA_022181005.1 Anaerolineaceae bacterium
GCGGCATACGAGATAAGGCCACGTGACTGGAGTTCAGACGTGTGATCTTCCGATCTCATGGAAGGATGTTTGAGTTGAAGCCATTTCACGAGTTCGCCGGCGCGACGAGAAAAGCAGCCGTTTGTGAACGACTGTTTTTTTGACAAATAAACTATTTGCGCCAGTAATTGTTCGCCGCTGCGACGGTCTGAAAATTGATTGCGATCACTTGCGAGGCGGCGGTCAACGAATCGGCGGAATTGGCGTAATCGGGGCGAAGCTTCTTGAGGACTTCGACGTCCGGTTGCGTATATTTGACTCCGCGACGGCTGAGCGTAATTGCCAACTCGAACCCTTCCTGCGGCGTTCCGGTGATTAATGAAGTAAGCCAAGCATCTGCCATTGTTATAACTCCTTTAATTGAATTTGAAATAGACGCGTACATTTACTGGATGTTTTGAAATAGTTATTTATTACGCAAGAAAGCAATTTATGCTGATTTTCATTGCAACTCCCGCTGGAACGCGGTTGAGAGGCGGGCTTCGAGGTACAATTGGCTACAATCGCTGAAACAGGGCGAATAATATCTAATCGAGGAATGATGACGGCTAAGGTCATTTTAAATCCATATTCGCATCGCTGGAATTCACAACGACGTTGGAAGGAAGTCGAAGCCGCGCTCAAGGCGGCGGGAGTAGATTTTGAGCTTGTCGTCTCTGAGCGCAAGAAGCATATTATCGAGCTTGCCGCGCAGGCGGCGAGAGAGAAGTTCTCGCCGATCATTATCGTTGGCGGAGACGGCTCGATCTGCGAAGCTGTCAATGGTTTGATGCAAGCCTCCCAGTCCGCGAACGAACCGATTGGTCCACTGGGCATCATGCCGACTGGCTCGGCAAACGATCTTGTTTTTTCCTTAGGTTTGCCTGTTGATATGGGCGAGGCGGCGCGCGTGATCGCCGCCGGGCAGACGCGCCTGATTGACATAGGGAAATTCAACGATGGATATTTTGTCAATAACGCGGGCTTGGGGCTGGAGTCGTACGTCTCGACCAAACACGAGAAAATTCGATGGTTGAAAGGCGCGAGTCGTTATCTCGTTGCGGCGGTGCAGGGCGTAATGGATAAACCGGAATGGAAGGGGATGATTCGCTGGGATGACGGCGAATACGCCGGTAAAATCTCGCTCATCTCGGTTGGCAACGGACGACGAACGGGCGGATTCTTTATGACGCCTCATGCGAACCTGTTCGACGGTAAATTGACGTTTACTTATGGCTATCGCGCCACTCGCCTTGAGTTGTTTCAGGCGTTGCCCCGTGCGCTGAACGAAGATAAAGGAAGTTATGTCGAGATGGAGGGCATGTACGAAAGAAATTCGACGAAGATTTCCGTTCATCTTGAAACGCCTTCGCCCGCGCATGCTGACGGCGAGTTGCTGGAAGAGTGGCTGCAAGACTTTGAATATGAGATCGCGCCGAAGAAGTTGCAAGTGTTGGCGAGATAAATCGCGTTTTTATTGCGTGAGAGCCTATGAGCGAGCTTTCCTTCAAACCAATCAAGCGGAACTTATGGACTGACTTTGAGGAACTTTTTGGGCTTCGAGGCGCGCATGGGGGATGCTGGTGCATGTATTGGAAGCTGCGCGGCAAAGCTTACGAGGATGCCAAGGGCTACGAAACCAGACAAATGCACAAATCTATCGTGGACGCAGGAACAGTGACCGGCTTGCTGGCGTATCTGCAAGGCGAAGTGGTAGGCTGGGTGGCGGTTGAACCGCGCTCCGCGTATGCGCGTCTAGCGTATTCCCGAACGCTTAAGGCGGTGGACGATCAGGAAGTTTGGTCTGTAACCTGTTTCTTTGTTTCGAAGCGCTATCGGCGGCGAGGAATTAGCGCCGAATTATTAAGCGCTGCGGTTGAATATGTTCGTTCGCAGGGCGGACGTATCGTTGAGGGCTATCCAATCGTTACGAATGAGAATGCGGCGCCTGCGACTCTCTTCACAGGAACAGAGACAATTTTTAAGCGCGCAGGCTTTAATGAGGTTGTGCGGCACACGCCCATGCGTCCCATTTTCAGATATATAATCGAATAGCATGTCCTTTCGAGATATTCGTAAATTCGGCGGACGGTTGAGCGGCGCAGAGATTCGATTGCTGCTTTTGGCGGCGTTGGGGCTTGCGCTTTTGCTTGTTGCCAACATTGCGTTGGCGCGGACCTTGCCTGGCGGCGAATGGTTATACCTGCGCTGGAGCGGCGCGCGCGCGTTCCTGTTTGAGAAGGCGGAGCCGTATAGCGCGGCGATCGCTGAAAAGACGCAACTTGTTGCGTATGGGCGCGATGCGTTTTCAAGCGAATATGGGTATGCGCTAAACGATCCGTTCTATATTGTTCTGCTGTACGTTCCGCTGGCGTTGTTCTCCGATTTTGCTTTTGCGCGCGGAGTATGGATGTTGCTCTCTGAAGCCGCCCTGATCGCCTCGGTCTTTTTTTCGATTCGGCTTTCCGAGTGGGATCCGCCGCGCGGCATGCTGATCGCGCTTATTGTCTTCGTTTTATTTGGCTATTACAGCCTGCTGGCTTTGATCTCCGCTTCCGCGTCGATTTTTTTGCTTTTTATCTATCTTTCCATCCTGCTTGCTATCCGCTCGCTCAACGACGAACTTGCTGGGGGGCTGTTGCTTCTCGCCGCGTATCAATGGGAAACGGGCGCGTTGCTCTTTTTATTCATTGTGACCGCCGCCGTTGTCAATAAACGCTGGAGGATACTTAGCGGTTTTGGAATGGCGGCTCTGGTGGCGCTAAGCGTTTCATTTTTGACGTATCCAGGCTGGGGGATTCCCTACCTCCGCGCCGTCTTATCCGACTGGTATCGTGGAGCGGGCTTGACTCTTGGTGCCTACCTTTCACAATGGTTTTTTAACGCGCGCTTTCTGGCAGCTTCCGCGTTGGCTTTGGCGTTGAGCGTTATCGTTTTGCTTGAATGGCTGGGAGCGTTTCGCTCAAATTTTCGCCGCATTACATGGGTGGCGTCGCTGTCGTTGGCGGTCGCGCCATTGCTGGGATTCGCTATATTTGATTCAAATCATGTTGTTTTGACTCTGCCGCTTATTCTGACCTTGTCGTTAGCGTGGGAACGTTGGCGGCAACGGCGCGTTTTGACGAGCGCGCTAGCGTTGGGCTTGATGTTTGTCGCACCGTATATCTTTTACGCTTTCTGCGTTGCAACGTCTCAGCGTGTTTATTTCGATCTGCTGGCGCTGTTCCCGCCTGTCATTGCTATTGCCGCTCTCTATTGGCTGCGTTGGCTGACGGTGCGTGCGTCGCAGCCTTGGTTTGAGGAAGCGAGATCGCGCTGATGAATCGTTGGCGATATGCGGCGTTGTTTTTATTGGGCTTATCGGTTTCGTTCTCGATCTCGCGCTTTCAAAATCTGCCCGGTTACATGGATGCTGATTATTATTTCGCGGGCGGCATCCAGTTGGCGCAGGGCAAGGGTTTCACGGAGCCGTACATTTGGAATTATCTTAGCGATCCACAAGCGCTGCCAAATCCGTCTCACACATATTGGATGCCGCTGGCGTCTATCGTCGCCGCGCTGGGCATGTGGATTTCTGGTCTGACGACCTATGCGGCTGGGCGCGCGCCGTTCATTTTCCTTTCAGCCTGCGTTCCCGTTCTGACGGCGGCTCTCGCCTTCCAAGTTTCACGTCAAACGCGTCTGGCAATGACGTCTGGGGCGCTTTCCATATTTTCGATGTATTACGCGCCCTTTATGCCGGCGACTGATAATTATGCGATCTATATGCTTCTCGGCGCAACATTTCTTATCCTCGCTCCGCGCGCAGAAAGATGGATTCCGATTGCCCTCGGCGCGTTGGCGGGCTTGCTTACTCTGGCGCGCAGCGACGGGTTGCTCTGGCTTGCGTTGGCGGGCTTGACTGTTGTGTGGAACGGCAGATATTCTTTGCCTCGGCGAAAGGCGCTTCTAGCAGGCGCTCTTATCCTCGTGGGATACGTTCTTGTAATGGGCTTTTGGCATTACCGCAACTACACGCTGTTTGGCGCCCTCCTCCCGCCTGGCAGCGGCCGCTTGTTATTGCTCGAGAATTAAAATCCA
>BQMV01000296.1 GCA_022181005.1 Anaerolineaceae bacterium
CGGCGGATACGTCTGTGCGTTGATTGGCGGGCGTGTTGATCCGTTCCAGCAACGGGCAGGGAAATTCTGCGCTGCAGAAGAAACCTGCAATGAATGTGTTTTCTAGCCCTATCTTTCGCATGTCTTCGGTGACGACAAGCGGTCCTCTAAGTTGGTCGAGGTCTTCCATCAAGCGGTCGGCGGGAGGGTTCTCAGACAGGCGAATCATATTCAGAATCCGCGCGGATGCTTCCTCGTTGAGCGCGGCAGCGCCGTGCTTGATAAAGTAGGACGTCATAATTGGAATCTTCACGGTGCTGGAGGCGGTGAATGCTACGTCTGGATTGACCGGAATCGTTGCGCCTCTGTTCATGGCAAAGTGAATCTCTTGCCCGGTTTGCAAATCGTATAAGTAAAGACCGATTAAGCCGTCGAATTTTGCGACAGTGATATTTTGCTGGAGCAGAATTTCGAGATTTTGGAAGGTGGGGCGCGCCGCGGCGCTGCGTTGAAAGGAAAGCGTTACGACGCGATTCTGAGAGGAGCGCAACGCCCCTTCGATTAAACGCACGGCGCTGTTGATATCAAGGACGATGCCCGGCTCGCCCGGCGTAAACGATACGCTTCCGGGGATGGGCTGGGCGGGCGTCGGCGGTTGATCGTAACGCGCTGCGATTTCTGCGTTCAAATAATCGGTTAATTGCTCTTCGACAATGGTTGCGCGAAGAGGAATATCCACTGGGGCGGGAGAGCGATTCCAAAGGTAGTTCCAGAACCCTCCCCAAAAAGAACCGCCTACTCGCTCAAGATCGGCGGCAGCCAGCATACTGTCGATGTCTAATTTAAAGCCGACGGTAGTCGGGTCAATGTGAATCACGGCGTCTCTATACCTTATCTCGACGGGCGATTGATAGACCTGTAAGACGCGTTGCGCGGCGATGCGCGGATCCACGCCTCCGACTTCTACGCCGGCGATGGTCATGCCGCGCGGGTAGTTATTCCGTTGGCGGCTATAACCCACCAGCGCAACGACCGTCAACGTTAACGCGAATGACAAAAGACCGATGGAAATACCGCGAAGGATTGGGATTGAACTGCTGCTTCTCACGACCTGCCTCCGAAACTGCCAAGCGAGAAAAGAGTATAACATACCCAATTCCTACGATTATGCTAGAATCGTAGACGCGTGCGCTGTTAATCACACAATTCATAAACAGGACGGGATGATGCTGCGAAACTTTTTGATCTATCTTTCCAAAGCGGAGTGGGCGCGAAAGTTGATTACCGGTTGGGGGGTTGCGCGGAGAGCCGCCTCGCGGTTCGTCGCGGGCGATTCGGTGGATGATGCGATTCGCGTTGTGCGCGAGCTGAGCGCCAAAGGCATCAACGCCACGCTCGATCAGTTGGGCGAACACACTTCCACAGCGGAGGAAGCGAACGCCGCAGCGGACGCGATCGTCTATGATTTGCAGGCAATAGATCGAGCCGGGGTGCGAGCCAATATGTCCATTAAATTAACGCAAATCGGGATGGGGCTGGACGAAGAAACTTGCCGTCAGAACTTGACGCGGATTCTAGAACAGGCGCAGAAAAGCGGCAACTTTATTCGCGTGGACATGGAAGATACCCCATATACCGACATTACCTTAACTATGTACCGATCTATGCTGGAGCGTGGATTCACCTCCCAACAGATTGGATTGGTTTTTCAAGCATACCTTTTCCGAGCTGAAGCTGACCTGCGCGAATTATTTCATGCCGAGGCGCGTATTCGGCTGGTCAAAGGCGCGTATAACGAACCGCCTGATAAAGCCTATCTTAAAAAAGCGGACACCGACGCAAATTATGATTTGCTGGTCAAAATGATGATTGACGCGGTTCTGGCGCAGGAACGCATTGCTGTCAGCGTCGACGGGCGGACGCCGCCGTTGATTGCTGTCGCTTCGCACGACGATAAACGGATTGACTTTGCAAAGAAATATGCGGAGCGAAAGGGTTTGCCCAAAGAGGCGCTGGAATTTCAAATGTTGTACGGTATTCGACGCGACCTGCAAGAAGCGTTGGCGCAAGAAGGCTATCCGGTGCGTGTGTACGTTCCTTTTGGCGCGCAATGGTATCCGTACTTTATGCGCCGCCTCGCCGAGCGTCCGGCGAATGTTTGGTTCTTTATATCAAATTTCTTCCGGAAGTAAGCATGGCGAAAACGGCGCTTGTCACTGGAGCGGCTCATCGTTTGGGAAAGTCTTTCGCGTTGACTCTTGCCCGTCTCGGATACGACGTTTACCTTCATTACCGCTCCGCTGAAGAAGAGGCGCGTCAAACGCAAGCGGAGATCGAAGCGTTGAGTCGACGCGCGATCCTCGTCTCTGCCGATCTTGCGCAACCATCCGAAATTACCGCTCTGCTTTCCACTTTCCAAACGCTGGACGTCCTTATTAACTCTGCTGCGTTTATGCCCAAAGGCAACGTCGAAACGTTAACGCTGGACGATTGGGACGCGACGCTCAACTTGAATCTGCGCGCGCCATTTTTGCTTGCGCGAGAGTGCGCGAAAAAAATGAACAGCGGCGGACTGATCGTCAACGTTACGGATGTGGGCGCGCAAAAGGCGTGGAGCAGATATCCGTCGTACACGGTCAGCAAAGCTGCGTTGGAGTCGCTTACGAAAATTCTAGCGCGCGCGCTGGCGCCGACGATTCGCGTCAACGCCATTGCGCCGGGCTTGGTCTTGCAATCGGATGTTGTTCCTGACGAAGAGTGGGAGAGGTTGATACGGCGCGTTCCGCTCAAACGTCCGGCGCGGAGCGAAGAAATTTCATCCGTTTTGGAGTTCCTTCTCTCAAATGAATACGTCACCGGACAGACGATCGTAGTGGACGGGGGGTATTCTCTTGTGTAGGCGGCGCTGCTAAACGCCGCAATAGGAAAAAAGGAGCCGCATATGTCTGAACTAAATGAGTTGACAGATAAATTGAAATCAGAAGGCGAGAAAATCCATGCCTTTTTCGCTGGCTTGACCGATGAGCAGTGGCGAGCGAAGGTGTATACTGAAGGCGCGATGTGGAGCATCCGCGATGTGCTTTCGCATTTGGTCTCTTCGGAACGCGGCTTGGTCAATCTGTTTGAACGCATACGCGCAGGCGGAGAAGGCGTCTCGGAGGATTTTTCGATTGACCGCTACAACGCCGCGCAACAAGAGCGGATGAAAGCTTTGCCTCCGCGCGAATTGCTGGGACAATACAAAGAAGTCCGTTCGAATTCTGTAGTATGGGCGGCGGGTTTGAAAGAAGAGGAACTTGAGATCGCAGGACGGCATCCGTTCCTCGGCATGACCAAAATTCGCGATATGATCAAGATGTTGTATATCCACAATCAGAACCATTATCGCGATATGAAGACAGCGTTGAAGTAAATAGACGCACAAGTAAACGCACTGTCGCTTACCCTCTATGCTCAGCCTCCTCCTCATTGCCCTAACTTACGTTTTCGGCGCAAGCATCGCCGACTATCTCGGCAAGCCTTTTCTTGCGACTCCGTTTTGGCTGGGCTTGCTTATGGTTCTTCTTGCGCAAGCGGCTATGGACTGGCTGTCGGAAGTCTTTCGTCTGGGCGTGGAACCTCTGCTCGAAGGCGAGACTCGCGCTAAGCGGCAGATCCGTCGCAACAACCTGCTTTATGTATCGTTGGCTTGTATCGTTGTGTTTGCTTTGACTGCGTACATTTTGTTTGTCAACAAAACTCTGCCAACCTCCGCTTTCTATTTTCTTGCTCTATCTTTATTCATCATCTTCGTTTATTCCATTCCGCCGTTCCGTCTTGCCAACCGCGGCATGGGAGAACTTCTCCTTGCCGCGCATCTCGCGTATGTTTCGCCCGCCATCGCGTTCACGCTGCAAGCTGGCGAGACACATCGTTTCTTAATCCTCTCCCTGCCGCTGACCTTGCTCGCTTTCTCCTGCTTTATCGCGCTTGGCTTTGAAACTTTCGCGCGCGACAGAGCGTTGGATCGCGTCACGTTTCTCACTCGCCTCGGCTGGGAACGTGCG
>BQMV01000297.1 GCA_022181005.1 Anaerolineaceae bacterium
ACTCACGCGCGCGGAGTGACGTTGCGCGGCGAAGTCTTCCGCGGCGACGGGTTAATCGTGGATGGGGAAACCGCCTCTTCATCCGCATTGAGTCGCCCACGCCAGAAACGCGAATTAACTGAAGCCCTGGTCGCATTCGATCTATTGATCGATTCATTGAACCGCGATATGGAGGCGCTCTCGGAACGACACTCTCACGCGGTTGCGGACTTTAACCAAATAGAAGGCGCAATGCGCGAAGCCCGCGCTAGAGCGGACGAGAGCGCAGAATTCGAGAGGAAGACAGAAATAGAATTTGAGACGGCGCATCGTCATCTAGAGTGGCGCAAAAATCAAAGCGTTCAATTAAAAGCCGAAATGAATGAAGCCGCGCAACTTCAATCAACCTTACATCAATCGTTGATCGAGATCGAATCGGGATCGGCGCGCACAAAAGAAGAAGCGCGCGCGTTGACGTTGCAGTTGAGCGAAGCCGATCTAGCGGAAACGCAAAACCAAGCCGCTTATTGGGCGACGCGCGTCGCGGTCGCGGAACGAGCGTGCGAAGATGCGCGCGCAAGAAGCGGGGAAAGGCGCGCCGAAGCGGAGAGGCTTGACGCGCGCGCGTTCGAACTGACAGCGCGTCTGAACGAAGCCCAATCATCCTTGAGCGCTCTGGAGAACGAGAAGGCGGCGCAACGCGAACAGGAAGGCGCGCTGCAAACGCAGATCGAGAAATTCAACGCGCAAGTTCAACCCGCTGAACAAGAATTGGAAACCGCCGAACAAGAGGAAGCGCGCTTACAGGAAGAAGAAGCAAACGCACAACGCGCGCTGACGACAAACGAACGTTTGCTCGGGCAAACACAATTGGATTTACTGCGAAAGCAAGAAGCGTTGGAAAATCTACAACAGAAAATTACCGACGATTTCGGATTAGTGATGTTCGATTACGCCGCCGACGTGGCTGGACCTGTGCCCTTGCCGCTTGAAGGCATGATCGAAGAACTGCCCGTCGTGACAGAAATCTCTCCCGATCTCGAAACGCACCTAACCCAAAATCGTTCGCGCATGAGGCGCATGGGACCTATTAACCCTGAAGCAAAACAAGAGTTCGATTCGGAATCGGAACGCTATTCGTTTATGCGCGCGCAAGTGGACGATCTCCGAAAAGCCGACGCCGATCTACGACAAGTCATCGCCGAACTAGACGAGTTGACCAAACAATCCTTCTCAAAGACATTCGATGCAGTGGACAAGCAATTCCGCGCCATGTTCACGCGTCTGTTCGGAGGCGGTTCGGCGCGGCTTGCGCTGACCGATCCCGACAACCTTGTCGAAACAGGCATCGAGATCGAAGCGCGGCTGCCTGGCCGGCGCGAGCAGGGACTGGCGTTGCTCTCCGGCGGAGAGCGCAGTTTGACGGCGGTCGCGTTAGTATTCGCGCTGCTGAAGGTTTCGCCTACTCCCGTCTGCGTGATGGACGAGGTGGACGCGATGTTGGACGAGGCGAACGTGGGGCGCTTCCGCGACCTGTTATTGGAGTTGAGCAAGGAAACACAATTCATCGTCATCACCCATAATCGCAACACCGTTCAAGTGGCGGATGTGATCTACGGCATCACAATGGGACGCGACTCCGCGAGTCAGATCATTAGTTTGAGGTTAGACCAAGTGACAGACGAGATGATGAAACGGGGGTAAGGCTGGAGCCTGCCGACAGTTAGAAAGAAAATAGAATCGTCCGCTTTGTTATAAGCGGACGATTCTATTTTACCGAATGGATGAAACTTCCAGCTATTGATTAGACCCGGCAGGCGCGGTAGGAACATATTTGCGCCATTCATCGTGAAGCAATATAGCGGATTCTTTTTTAGCGTTCTCAAGCCATGTTGAAAATTCGGCTTCGCGTTTTTGTTGATATTGATTCGCGCTGAGCGGAACTTCGGCGCGTCCTAAAACTTGAATAACATGGTAGCCGAACTGACTCTGAACCGCTTCGCCGACCTCACCGACCGGCTGATTGAATGCGGCGGCTTCAAACTCTGCCACCATCATACCTTTGCCGAACCAACCCAAGTCGCCTCCACTGTTCGCAGAGCCGGTATCTTTAGAGAAATCTTTCGCGACTTTAGCAAAATCTTCGCCGTTAAGCAACAACGTCCGAACGGTTAGGGCAGTTTCCACATCGCTTACAAGGATATGCCGCGCCCATACCTGCTCTTCGGTATGCGGCGTATCGGCGGTGACTGCGTCAAGAACTTTTTGACGCAATAAATCGGCTGTGTAAATAGAGCGAATCGTCGCCTCGCTGACGCCGTCTTTTTGGTAGTCGGCAATAATCTTGGCGTAGCTTTCTTTAAATCCTTCCAGCGTATACGGCGTGGAAGTTGCCGTCGCCGGAAGCGGCACGAAGGTCGGCGTGGGGAACGCTTGAGTAGGCGCGCTGGTCGCCGTCGCGGCAGGGTCGGCTGTTTTCGTCGGTTCAAGCGTCGAAGTCATAACCAGCGTTGGCGTAGCGGTAGAAGGATACAACGTCAATTGCTGAGAAGAAAGCGTTGGCAACGAAAAAGCGGTCGCAGTGGCAGTAGGCGTTTGTGTGCCGTTCGGATAGAAATTGAAAGCGCCTTGAAGCGCCTCTTCCACCTCCTGATCCGTAACTACAATGCCGAGTTTTTCAGCCTGTTGGCGAATTACCGCTTCATCAACCATCTGATCCAACACTTCTTGTCCGAGGACCTGAGCGTTTTGAATCTTAGTCGCAATCTCCTGCTGTTGTTGCGTTGTGTCAAGTCCGAAGCTTTGTTGGTAATAAAGCATCTGCTGATATTGATTAAGCAGGTAGTTGCGTTGAATCTGCACGCGCTCTTGCCACTGTTTGGTGGTGATCTTCTCGCCGTTTACTTCAGCGACGGGTCTGCCAAGTTGCAAGTAGGTGACATTAATGTAACCGTAAACGATAATAGCAACGACAAGCGCAATGCATGCGGCAACGATCCAGCGGATGAGGGCGACCTGTCGTCGTTCGCGCTCGAGACGCGCGATATGCTTTTTCGTTACAGGTTTGGGCGTAGGGCTTTGATTGGACATAAGCGTATTCCATTGCATACCGGGAAAACGGCGCGCATATAGCGCGCCGTCTCGCCAGTTTTACTGCATCTTAGCGGCTCTCGTCCGCTTGCGCCCCAGTGAAGGGCAATAAGGCGATTTGACGCGCTTGTTTTACCGCTGCCGCCACTACGCGTTGATGCTTGGCGCACGCTCCGGTCTGTCGGCGCGGGCGAATACGCCCGTCGTCGCTGACATATTTTCGAAGCAGGTCTATTTTCTTGTAGTCAATCACGAGAGTCTTATCCGCGCAAAATTGACAAAATTTTGGTTTGGAAAAGAAGCGGCGTTCGCCGCCTTCTTCCTGCGGTCTTCGTTCTCGTGGTTCTCTTTCTTCAGCCATAAGTACACTCCAGAATTACTAGGCGGGAAGCTCTTCCCCGCAATGGTTTAAAATGGAAAATCGTCCTCTAAAGGCGTTTCGTCTGCGTTTGTTTCCGGTTCAGACGCGGCAGCTTGCACGCCATGTTCGCGCCGTTCGCCCAACATCATCATCTCGCTGGCGATCACTTCGACCATAGAGTGTTTCGTTCCCTCTTTGTCGTCCCAGCGACGAGTCTGCAATCGCCCTTCCACAAAAACCTGTTTGCCTTTAACAAGATATTGCTTACAGATCTCCGCTAGGTTGCCAAACGTCACAACGTTAAACCATTCAGTTTCGTTATGGCGTTCTCCGCCGGCTGAGCTCCATGAGCGACTGACCGCCACGGTGAAGGTCGTCACAGGCTTACCCGAGGGCGTATATCGCATTTCAGGGTCTTTGCCTAAATGACCAATGATCTCCACTTTATTCAATCCCC
>BQMV01000298.1 GCA_022181005.1 Anaerolineaceae bacterium
AAAGAGTTTGCAAGATGGACCCGCATACAAGCGGGATAAGACTCCAGCGTTTTAGCGCCGTTCTACTTTGGTCTTTATTGAGAAGCAAAAGCAAGAAGAAGAATATAGACGCGCCGATTAATGCGAACCAATAATATGACGTCAGTTCGGCGGTGCGATTTGAAAATTGACTGACGTAATTTCCGAGTCTATCGGTGATGGGAACCCATGCAACGCCTTCGCCTTGAAAGTTGACGCCGAAGAAGTCGAATGGGCTGCGCGTCGCCCCGCCGTAGACGCGGGAAGGGAACGAGCCCCACCAGCGTTTAATCTGCCCGCTGACGGGCGAGGATGAATCGAAAGTGAGCTTGCTCCAGAGCATGTACGCGCCCAGCAAGCCGAATGCAACGCCAAAGTAGGAAAAGCCGTCTCGCAGCCATGTTTTCCAATTTTGTTTAAGGTCGAGCAGCGAGCTGGCTTCATCGTTGTTGAGCGCGATGTTTTTAGCGCGGAGAAACGTATAGGCGAGTCGTAGAAAACCGAGAGTTAGGAATGTGAATGCGAAATCGAGCAAAACGACGGAGCGAGGGAAATGGAGGGCATTGTTGCCGCTGGCGGAAGCCGCGAGCATAAGAACGCCCACGAGCGCGGAACCGCCCGCTGTTGCGCAAAGGAGACGCAGCGCCCACTTGCGAAAATCCATTAATACGAAACGTTGATATAAGCCCAGAAGGAACAGCAAGGAAATTTTTACAACCAGCCCGAGAGCCGCCATAAGAAGCGCAGCGTTTGAATAGCTGTAATATTCCGGTAAGCCGAGTCGTAGAATGAACGAAAGGAAGACGGAGCCAACGATCGCGGCGCTGTCGAGCGGAAGAAAATCGCGGAGCGGGCGCCCGCGGAAGACGACTCCAATGCCGACCAGCGTAACGAAGAAGACCAGATCGAGCCGGCTGAAAATGGTTAATGCGCCGAGCAGCCCGAGCGCAGCGAGGCGCTTCATCCTCTTTTGCGCGTCAGGCGGATCGGTTTCATATAGCTGGAGTTTATGGAGAAGAAACACGATGAAAAATGCGGCAACGCCGGATTCAAGCCCCATCATGTACAGGTTGCCAAAAATGTCGAAGCTAAACGTCCAATATAGCGCCGCTAGAGCGCCGATGGCTGGAATAAAAACCTTTCCGATCAACCGATAGAGCAGAATCGCCGTCGAGACTTGAAGCGCGCTCATGACGAGCAGCAGAATGCGCAACGGGAGGACGAGGTCGAATCGAGCCAGCGCGAAGATGGGCGTGCAGAGCAAAACCCAGAGCGGATGATAACCGTTGGTTAAGTTGATGCCGTCGAATGTGGAGCCGCGCCCCTCGCTGATGTTTTGTGCGACTTTAAAGTAGTAATAAGCATCGTCGCGAGTGAACCAGCGCAGCGAAAGATTCTGCGCGTCGGAGAGCGCGGCATAGACGCTGATAGACATGACGACGATGATGAGGATGATCTCGAACCAGTGGCGTTTTATCATTATCAGAGTTCGCTGAAAAATTTTTTAAACGCAAAGGACGCGAAGGTCGCTAGGGAAATCTTTAAAGGAAAGGTCATAGAATGTCTAATGTAATTTTGCCAAAGTTTTCGTTCTTCCACAGTCGTTCTTGCGCGATGGCGGCGTCTTTGAGAGGGAAAGATTTATCCATTACGGGCTTGAGTTTTCCCGCGACGATCAGATCCATCACTTCGTTGAACTCGGCAATCGTGCTCATTGTCGAGCCGAGGATGCTCAAATGTTTGGCGAAGATGTAGCGGTTGTCAATTTCAAATTTGGGCGAAGCGCTGTTGCCGACGGTGAGAAGCCTGCCGCCTTTGCGAAGCGCGCGCAGACTCATCATAAATGTCGCGCCGACGTTGTCTACGACGGCATCCACGCCGCGTTTGTTTGTGGCGAGGAAAACAGCCTTCGACCAATCCGCTTCTTTAGAGCGGTCAATCAAGATATCCGCGCCGATAGATTCCGCCAGCTCCAATTTTTTCGCGTTCGATCCGACGACAACGACTCGCGCACCGAGATATTTTGCAATCTGGATGCTCGCAGTGTTTACCCCGCCTCCCGCGCCGACGACGAGAACCGTTTCGCCGCTTTGAATCTTTCCGCGCGCGACTAGCGAATGCCATGCGGTTTGATAGACCAACGCGGACGCGGCGGCGCGATGAAAATCAAAACCCTTCGGGAGTTTATAAAGCTGCTTTATGGGAACACACACGAATTCCGCGTATGTGCCGCGCACAGTTTCGCCGAGCAGATGCCAATTCAAACACATGTTATCTTTGCCGGCTGCACAGAACTCGCATTGTCCGCATCCGAGATTCGCGTTGATGACGACTGAATCGCCAATCTCTACTTCTCCAGTCGCTAGTCCTCTATCCTCTGCTCCTCTAATTCCTTGCACTTCCCCCGCGCCATCCGCGCCGTTGATGTGAGGCAGGTTGAGTTTGAGTCCCTGCCAACCGTTACGCACCATCACGTCCATGCGGTTGAGCGCCGCGGCGCGCAAGCGGATCAGCGCTTCGCCGAGTTTCGGTTCGGGCGCGGGGAAGTCGGCGTATTCCAAAACTTCTGGTCCCCCGTGTTGATGAAACAGAACAGCCTTCATCGCGCTTACTTGAACCCTAACTCGCTGCGCGAAATCACATGTCGCTGAATCTCGCTTGTGCCTTCGTAAATTTCAGTGATCTTCGCGTCGCGAAAATATCGTTCGACGGGCAACTCTTTGCTGTAGCCCATCCCGCCGTGAATTTGCACGGCTTGATGCGTCACATACATTGCGGTTTCGGATGCGAACAATTTTGCCATCGAGGCTTCCAGCGAATAGCGCCCGCCGTCCTTTTTAGATTTTTCTTTTGCCAGCGCCGCATTGTAGATCAACAAGCGCGACGCTTCGATGCGCGTCTTCATGTCGGCGATCTTGAATCCAGTCCCCTGGAATTGACCGATAGGCTGACCGAACGCTTCTCTCTCGACGGCATACCTGCGCGCCGCTTCGTAAGCCGCTTCTGCAATCCCCAACGCTTGCGTCGCGATCCCAATGCGACCCGCATCCAGCACGGTCATGGCGATCTTGAATCCTTCGCCTTCTTTGCCCAATAGATTCTCAGCAGGGACGCGGCAATCCTCAAAAATTAATTCGCTCGTTGCGGAGGCGCGGATGCCGAGTTTCGGTTCTTTCTTTCCGCGTATCAGTCCGGGCGTGTTGCCTTCCACCAGAAACGCGCTCACGCCTTTTTGTTTCTTCGCGGGGTCGGTCATCATGAAGACGACAAAATAATCCGCAACAGGTCCGCTTGTGACCCACGACTTGCGCCCGTTCAAGATGAAATGGTCGCCGTCGCGAACCGCGCGCGATTTCATCGTCCCCGCGTCCGATCCGCTTTGAGGTTCGGTGAGCGAATACCCGCCGATGGATTTGCCCGACGCGATGGGGGTCACAAATTTCTTCTTTTGCTCCTCGGTACCGAACTTCAAAATACCGTGGCAATACAGCGAATTATTGACCGACATGATGACGCCGTGCGACGCATCCACTTTACATATTTCTTCGAGGGCGAGAACGTAAGCAAGCGTGTCCATGCCCGCGCCGCCGTATTGTTCGGGAATTTCCAGCCCCATGAATCCAAGTTCTCCCATTTTTTTGATCGTATCGTAGGGGAACTCTCCGCTTTCGTCGAACTCCGCGGCGATGGAGAGAATTTCTTTTTGAGCAAAATCGCGGGCTGCGTTTTGAATCATCTTATGCTCATCGCTGAGCGAATATAGGGCAAGGTCGGTCATGATGCCTCCAAGAAATGAATTGCTTCGATTATACCCTTTACAATGCGGCGGGTAACGACGACGTGCTTATAGAATACCGTTATACTGGCTTCTGC
>BQMV01000299.1 GCA_022181005.1 Anaerolineaceae bacterium
CCGAGATCTACACTCTTTCCCTACACGACGCTCTTCCGATCTAACGATATGTTTTTCAAGTCCATTCCGTTGGTTTTATCAAAACATCCGAAGGCAAGATTTATCTGCATCGGCATGGCTGGAGAAGAAGCCGCGCTTTGGAAGATCAAAGAGCATCGCATCGAGCGTTCGGTGGAACTTCTCGGAACGCTTTCTCAGGAGCAAATCGCCGAGTTGTATCGCCGCACGCAAATTATGATATCGCCGTCCATTCACGATGGAACGCCAAACACATTGCTCGAAAGCATGGCGTGCGGATGCTTCCCCGTCGCGGGCGATCTGGAGTCCATCCGCGAGTGGATTACGCCAAATAAGAACGGGCTATTGTTCGATTCGAACGATCCGCAATCCATCGCGTCAGCGATCATTTATGCGCTGGAAAATAAAACTCTGCGGGAAGAATCCGCAGAGTTAAACCGAGAGATCATTTCTGCGCGGGCAGAGTACAAGAACACAATGCGGCGCGCAGAGGAATTTTACGAACGCTTGCTCAAACAAGCCAATAAACGGACAAGTTAGGCGCGCATCAGCCTACGCGCTAATCCTCTCGCGGCGCGCGCATTTCTTCCAAACGCTGACGGAGCTCGATCCGCCGCTCATCCGCCGCATGGCGCACATCATTGAAGAAGTTTTCGCCGCGTGCGCGAATCATCCCGCGTAATTCTTCGCCCGATTCCGGCGTCAGCAACAACGCGATCGTCGCGCCCACAAGCCCCCCAACCCCGATCCCGATCAAAAAGCCAAACATGCGTCTCATGGTTTATCTCCTCTTTTCAGTAGAAGCGGCGCATACGCCGCTTCTATGCAACATATAAATTATTGATAATTTTATTATAGGCGAAAAAGGAGAATTGTGGAATAATGAACGCATCGCGCGTATCCGCCCAGTGTGAACGCGACGAAAAATCTCAGCCTGTTCTTTGCGGCAAGCAGGGGACGACCGCGCCCAACGGCTCCTACCTTTTTATTGGAGGATACCATGTCTACAACTTCTGTTTCTACGAATACATTCACAACTGCGCGCAAGAAGATGACCACGCTCGCCTATCGTCAGAAAAAAGAGCGCGGCGAAATCATCACTATGTTGACCGCCTACGACTATCCAACCGCGCTGGCAATGGATAAAGCGGGAATCGATTCCATCCTCGTGGGCGATTCGCTTGGGATGGTAGTGTTGGGCTACGAGAACACGCTCCCCGTCACAATGGAAGAGATGCTCCACCATTGTCGCGCCGTATCGCGCGGAGCAAAATCCGCTTTATTAGTCGGCGACATGCCGTTCATGTCGTATCAGGTTTCCGTCGAGGAGGCGACGCGCAACGCCGGGCGGTTCCTTCAATATGGCGGTATGGACGCGATCAAACTCGAAGGCGGACGCGAACGCGCCGGCGCGATTCGCTCTATCGTTGAGGCTGGCATCCCCGTCATGGGACATCTCGGACTCACGCCGCAATCGGTTAACCAACTTGGCGGATTTCGCGCGCAAGGGAAGACCGCCGCAGCCGCGAAGCGACTCGTCGAAGACGCGCTCATCCTCGAAGACGCGGGTTGCTTCTCAATCGTGCTTGAGTCGGTTCCGGCGCGGCTGGCAGAATTGATCTCGGAGAAAATCTCCATTCCCACCATCGGCATCGGCGCAGGCGCAGGCTGCGATGGGCAAGTGCTCGTCACGCACGATCTGCTGGGTCTATTCGATCGCTTTACGCCGAAGTTCGTCAAACAATACGCAGGTTTTCACAACGCCATGCAAAAAGCGTTCAGCCAATATATCGAAGAAGTTGAATCCAAACGCTTCCCCGCGCAAGAACATACCGTCGAAATGAAGGATGTTGAGTGGGATGCGTTGCTGCATGAAATAAACGCCTGAACGGCGATTGGCAACGTTATGAACAGCCCAATTCGCCGTTCATCGCTTGAAATTCTGATCGTCGGCACAGGCGCGCTGGGCACGCTGTTCGCAGCACGGCTGGCAGAAGCAGGGCATCGCATCACTATGCTCGGCACGTGGAAAGCAGGCGTTGCGGCGCTGCAAAAGAACGGCGCGCGCGTTCTCGCCGCCGATGGAAGCATCCGTCGCGCAAATATCCGCGCAACGAACGACGTGCGCGAATGCGTCGGCGCAAAATATGCGTTACTGCTTGTTAAAGCCTGGCAAACTAAACGCGCTGCCGAACAACTCGCAAATTGTTTGGCAAACGATGGGATCGCAGTCACGCTCCAAAACGGATTAGGCAATTACGAAATCCTCGTCAACGCATTGACGGCTCAACGCGCAATATTAGGGAACGTGATCATCGGCGCTACGCTGGTCGCGCCGGGGCTTACGCAAGCTGGCGGCGGGGGGAGCGTTTTCATGCAAGAGCATCCCCGCATCGCTCCGCTGGAAGCGGCGCTGACCTCAGCGCATTTCGACGTTCATACCGTCGCAGACGCGCGTTCGCTGGTCTGGGGAAAACTAATCATCAACGCCGCGCTCAACCCTCTCACCGCGTTATTGCGCGCGACAAATGGAGAGATATTGACCCGCTCCTCTGCGCGCGAACTAATGGCGCAACTAGCGTGCGAAGCGGCGGAAGTCGCTCGCGCAGAAGGTATAACGTTGCCATATGCCGACCCGGTGGCGGCGGCGGAAGATGCGGCGCGCAAAACCGCCGCGAATCGATCGTCTATGCTGCAAGACACGCTGCGCAACGCGCCCACAGAAATTGACGCGATCAACGGCGCGATCGTATCCATTGCAAGAAAACATCAGATCGAAACGCCCGCCAACTTGATGTGTTGGAAATTGATCCGCGCGTTGACGGACGCATAACTCTGCCGGCGCTCTCGACAACGGCTCTATGGTAAGATTCAGCGATATTTCGGAGGTTGATTCTATGCGCAACTGGCGCTTGCTATTCCTTTTCCTACTCTGTTTTCTAATCCCTACGCGCGCCGCGGCGCAAGGCAGTGTGCAATTCGAATCGATGGACGTTGCCTTATGGGCAGAATACGATCAGCCCAGCATGTTGGTAATCCAAGAGTTTGTCGTTTCAAGGAGCGCATCTCTACCGGTCAAAGCGACATTACGCTTCCCTAGCGAGGGCAACTTAATTGCCGCGGCGTACGAAATGGACGGGCAACTCGTCAATGCATCCTTTGAAAACTCTGCCGAACAAGGCGGGTGGAAAACTATCATCCTGACCGTGGAAGAATATGCGCCGTATCGCATCGAATACTATCAGCCGTTGAAGCGCGAAGGGAATAAGCGCTCTTTCACTTTCGATTGGCTCGGCGACTATCCCATCAAACAGTTCAATCTTCAAGTTCAACTGCCCGCCGACAGCGCGAATGTGCAGCCTTCCTTCCCATTCGCTTCATTAGGGCTGACATCCGATGGAGTGCATTTAATCGGGACGAACGAAGCTTCAGCATTGAAATTAGGACAGCCGTACCAATTGGCAATCAGCTACGAACGCGAAAGCGAAACGCTCTCCGATCTGGGCGCAGTGAACCAAGTCCAACTCTCTGCGCCAATAGACGAACAGACGCCGGGGCGCGTACCGGTAGATCAAATTCCATGGCTTATCGGCCTGGCGGGGCTCGCTATGATCGCGTTTTCCGTATTTTTCTATTGGAGGTCGCTGCGCGGAAGTTCAGCCTCCGGTCGGTCAACTCCACGTCGCGCAAAAACTGCGGAATCGGAAACTTCCGGGCAACCACCTTATTGTCATTAATGCGGCGCCCTGTCGGCC
>BQMV01000300.1 GCA_022181005.1 Anaerolineaceae bacterium
AGCTTAATGGGCGATCTACTGGTTCGTGAAAACCATCAGCCGGAAGCCATCGCGAAATTAACCGTCATCGCACAAGCCTACAATGCGCGCGGAGATACGGCGCAATCCTCAAAAATCTTACGACGCATAACGCAACTGGCGCCCATGGACACCTCGGCGCGCAAACAATTAATTGACCAGCTCATTCTACGCGGAGAGACAGACAACGCGATCCGTGAATATATCGAACTCGCCGATATTTTCCGCCGTCTTGCCGACCTCGCGCTGGCGCGCAAGACCTATGCCACCGCGTTGCGTCTCACCCAACAATCCAACGCCGACCGCGCCTGGAGCATCAACTTGCTGCAGAATATGGCGGATATTGATATGCAGCGACTGGATTGGAAACAAGCCATTCGCGTCTACGAACAGATCCGCACGTTGCGTCCCGACGATGAAGATATCCGCAGAAACCTCATTGACCTCAATTTAAAACTAGGTCAGCCTGCGCAGGCAAACGTCGAAGTCGAAAGTTATCTCTCGCACTTACAATCGAGCAATCGCGGCGCGCAAGCGATCGCCTTCCTCGAAGGGTTGCTCGCAGACCGTCCCGATGAATCCGTCCTCAAACGCGCGCTGGCGAACGCCTATCAACACGCCGGGCGCATCGAAGACGCCGTGTTGCAACTCGATAACCTCGCTGACGCGCTGTTGACCCAGCAAAAGAAGGAAGAGGCTATGGTGGTCATCAATCAAATCCTCTTGCTCAATCCGCCCAACGCGGAGCAATATCGCCAATTGCTGCAGCAAATTCAACTGTGAAAAGACCCGTCGTATGACGGATCTTTTCATTTCTTTCCCTAATTCCATCCTTTGAGAGCGTCGCTCTTCTTATCAACCTCTTACACGCCAATGCTATAATCTCGTTAAATTCAATTTTGGAGTATTTTACTATATGCCTCAAACCCAAAACCGCGCCGTGATGAAATGGTTGTTCATCTTCGCGTCTATCGTGGCGTTCCTCATTGTCTTTGGCGGATTTGTCCGCCTCACCCGTTCGGGTCTCTCGATCGTGGAATGGAATCCTATCAGCGGCAGCGTTCCCCCGCTCAGCCACTCCGCCTGGCAGGAAGAATTCGCAAAGTACCAAAAGACCCCCGAATTCCTAAAAATTAATTTCAACATGGACTTAAGCGAATATCAATACATTTTTTGGATTGAGTGGATTCACCGCTTTCTCGCGCGTTTGATCGGTCTCTTTTACGCTGTCCCAGTATTCTATTTTCTATTTAAGAAAATCATCCCGTGGAAGGAGTTCGGCATATATTTCACGATGGGAATGCTTTTCATTGCGCAGGCGTTCGCAGGCTGGATCATGGTTGCCAGCGGTCTAGTGGACCGACCAGCGGTCAGCCATTTCAACCTGACCATTCACCTCCTGCTTGCGCTCACGTTGCTCAGCCTCGCGTTATGGACGGCATTCGGTCATAAATACGGTTTTGCGCCCGCCAATAAAAAGGCGCGCTGGTCGCCGGCTTCTAAATTCGCGCTTGTTTACCTCGTCTTGTTGGTTATACAAATCTCCTATGGCGGCATGACCGCCGGGCTCAAAGCAGGTCATGTATCAGATTCCTGGCCCCTCATGTTCGGAAAACTCATCCCGCCCAACCTATTCAACTCATTCATAAACATCTTCGAAACGCCGCAGACTATCGTTTTCATTCACCGTTGGTTTGCCTGGCTGGTCTTGTTCGCCGCCGCAGGCGTTTTCGTCGCCGCTCGCAAACAGAAGTATTTCAGCGACATAAAA
The DNA here is from genome assembly GCA_022181005.1 of Anaerolineaceae bacterium. GTDB lineage: Bacteria > Chloroflexota > Anaerolineae > Anaerolineales > Villigracilaceae > Defluviilinea. The sequence continues at coordinate 1,790 of BQMV01000300.1, forward strand.
AGCGGGCTCTATTGGCTGCTTAGCGCGGTCGCCATACAGATCACGCTCGGCATTTTTACGATCCTTTCGTTCGTACATATCGCTCTCGCTCTGCTCCATCAAGCCACCGCCATCGGGTTGCTCGCGTTGGGCGTCTATTTCATCCAACGCTTGCGCCTACTAGACTCAAAGGAAATCTAATATGAAAAAACTAATTTGGATCATCGCCGCATTGTTGCTTACGCTTCCTTCGCTGGCAGCACGCGCCAACGGAGAGTTCACTTACGTCACCGTGCGCGGACCTGGCGTCGTGGGCGAGTTAACCGTCAGCAACCCAATTCTGACGCAAGAATTCTTCGCCTTTGCCGACTTCTCGCAAGAATCTGTCACCGCCCCCGCCGACGCAGGCGACGGCTTCATCGTCACACGCACATATGTAATAGAAGGCAAAGAGCAACCGTTCGATCAACTGCAATATTATCCCTACACCGGCTTCGTCTACTATATCGGCGTGGCAGATGGAACGTCTGAATATGCGGGGAAATGGTATGCCGCAAACCCATCGGCGAAGGAACCATTTTTGCACGCACTAAGAGAACAAGCCAAGCTGACGTGGTATCCAGCGATCATCATGATTATCCTGCTCGTCATATTTTTCTTTGCGTATCGGAAAAAGGCTTAAAGCGCGGCGCCCCAAAATCAAAATTCCGATTTTGGGGCGCCGTTTTGTTTGAAAGCGTTATCGCACTGTAAACGTATCCGTATCCTCGTTATACGAAAACAGATTGATCTTCCCCTTCTCAAAATTAACTTCGCCTGAAAACGCCGAACGGAAATCGTCCGAATCGTCTTTGATGAATATTTCGACATTATGAACGCCGGCTTTCACTTCCATAAATTCCAGCGCCACGATGCGCCCGTTGCCGCTTAAGCCTTGAGGCTTGAAGACATCGTCAAAAGCGGTCTCGCCGTCAATCAGCACGCGCACGCTCATCGGATAATGTTTACCGCCGAAGATCTTCTCGGGGTCGGCGCCTTCAGGCAATGTGATGCCGCTTGGAAGGTCGGAAAGCGAAATCTTGCCTTTCGCATCCACAGCGATACGCAACGCCGACTCGTCCGCCGCCGCCATACCCGCAGGGATGTCTAACGGCAACGCCAGCGCAAACAGACCCAGCAGCGCGACTGTGCCGATCAGCGCGCTGATCAACGTCGGAACAAGCTTATTGCGATCCTTTACCTTTGGTAAGACAGGGGGTTTCTTATTCTTCTGGCCCTCGTCGGTGTGCAATTCGTCAAGCAGTCTTTCGACCGGCTTCATGTCAGTCGGGGTGACCTCAAGCCAATGTAGATTCGGCTGCACTAACGCAGGACGGCTATGCAAGCGATTCAAGATCGAGAGCGAATCTTCGCGATAGATATTGTCGTAGAACGGCGAAGACAATAAGATAATATCTCGCACGCCCGCGTTCTCAAGGTTCTTGATCCAATCAATGTTAACTGCGCCAACGCTTGGCAACACAGCGGTGATCACGCGCGCGTTGCTATTTTCCTTCCATTCTGCTTCGCCGACAGCGGCTCTATCTTCGTTAACGCGCAATTTCTCAGGCAAGCCGCCCAGCGTCTGCATACGTTGGCTGGTAAACAACACGGTCACGGGACGTCCTTCTCTCATCTCCCGTTTAGCGGCGCCGAGGACTACGCCAACGATCTGTTCTGCGTGATTGCCGCCGTCTAAATGCAACGCCTCTGTTTGGCCAGCTCCGACGCAAATTCCGCACCCAGTTCATTGCACCAGGTTGG
>BQMV01000301.1 GCA_022181005.1 Anaerolineaceae bacterium
CGAAGAATACGATTGCGGTGACGAGCGACGAATCGAGTTTATATTCGCTGGCGAGGATCATATTGTTGACAGCCGCCGGCATTGAGGCTTGTGTCATGCTTGCCTGCCATGCCGCGCCTTGTATGCCGAATAGCGACGTTAAAAAAAGAGCGATCGCCGGCGCCGCAAGCAAACGCAACGACACGCTCAGCCCTGCGCCTTTTAAATTCTCCCGCGACCATTGCGCGCGCGAAAGTTCCACGCCGAGCAGGACGATCATCAACGGAATGCTCCCGCCCGCCGCTAGATCAATTGTGCGCGAAAGCGCGGCGGGCATTTCAAGATCTAAGCCGTTCGCCAACAGCGCCAGCGCGACGCCGTACACCGTCGGCACTTTAAACATGCCCAACGCAGCGTCTTTAAAATTTGCATGTCCGAGCGAAGCGATCAGAACGCCCGCCGTATGAAATAGTATCGAAGTAACGACGAAATACAATCCGCCGTAACGCAACCCCTGTTCGCCGAACGCAAACGCTGCCAGCGGCAGACCATAATTTCCCGTGTTGCCGAACATGGTCGCGATCAGCACCGCAATCAAGGCAGGACGTTCAAGCGCCATCGAACGCCCCAGCGCAAGAGCAAGCGCGCCCATGATCAAAATCATCGCAACGGCGAACGCCGCTACAGCAAGCGCTTCGCCGACCGCTATATCGTTCTTTAGGAGCAAATTGAAGACGAGCGCGGGAGCGAAGATATAAAAGACCGCTCGTCCAATCGTCCGCGAATCGAGGGCGAGAGTCTTTCCCAGAACAAAGCCCGCGCCGCCAAGCGACAAGATCGGCAATAGGTTGTTGACGAACGTAGAGGCGAGGAGAGAAAGCGGCATAAGAAGTGAAAAGTCACGAAGATTGCAACGTCTTCGTGACGGGGGCGAACAGACTCAAGCGGCAAGGACTCTTCACTAATTTAAATACGGTCCGTTATCGTCATCCTGCTCTTCATCGAGTTCAAAATCAGGTTCATAATTCAACAGGTCGAAGCGATCCAGATCGTCGGTGAAGTCGAGGTTTTCCAACGCTTCTTCCAGAAACTCGATCTGGTCGTCGTCCTCGGCTTGGTCGCGCAAGGTTTGGATATAAATGCGCGCATCGTCGCCGCCGATTTGTGAAAGCGCCCAAACGACTGCGCCGCTTATTTCATCGTCTCCGTCTTCTTCGAGGATGCGCAACAGAACGGGAACGGCGTCCTTGACGCTTAATTCGCCCGCAGCTTCTACGGCGGCTTCGCGCACATTCAGATTGTCGCTTGTCAGCGAATCGAGAATATCCTCATCCCAGCGCGTATCCGCCGAACGCGACATCGCAAACAACGCGCTCGCGCGCCATGCCGCTTCTCCGCGCCGATATGCCGACTCGATCAACTCGACAACTTCGGGGCGCGAGGAATATCCCAGCGATTCGAGCGCGCGACGTTGCACCCTAACGTCGTCGTCGCGGTTTACAGATTCGAGGAGCGCGTCTTCCACTTGAAGCAACGCCGACGACGAGAGCTCTTCCAATTCGCCGAGGTCTACAAAAACGCTGAGGGCCGCCGCGGCTTCCGCGCGAGTTTGCGCATCAGGATCGTTCTTCAATATAGCGATAAGGGACGGGATCAATTGTGAGTCTTCACATTCGCATAAGAGACGAATGGCTCGTCCGCGAACGGTCGCTTCCGTATCAGCCAGCAGCGCTTTAGCAAAATCTTCAAAGTTGACGAGCATATCGTCTTCCGCCAACGACTCAAGCCCTTCGAGCAGCGTCAGTTTGCGGTTAAGCGAGATGTTGCGCCACGCATCGGCAAAAGCCGTCAGGTCGGATGCGTCGAGATCGGAAAATTGTCTTAAATGTTCAGACGAGAGCGTTCGGGTTTCATCGAGCAAATGCGCCAGCGTTTGTTGAAAAGGAGATAGTTGCGCGTTCATCAGGTATCCTTTCTCTAAGGAACGACGAGATTAACGGGGTTGACAAAATCCATCACATTAACGTAGATCATAAACAGCAACAACACGGTCATCCCCAAGCCGTGCACAACGTTTTCCACCTCTGCGGGAACGCGGCGGCGGAAGATTAATTCGGGCAGAAGGAACAGGATTCGTCCGCCGTCGAGCGCGGGAATCGGAAAGAGATTGAATACGCCAAGGCTGATGGACAACGCGGCGATCAGATCTAACGTGCGAATCGGTTGATCTCCAGGATCGTTGGAAGGCGCAGGGTTCGCCGCCGCATTAGCGCTGGCTTCCACGTCTTGGCTCACCGTCTGCCCGACGATATCGAAGATGCCTTTCAAGCCGATCACGCGACTTTGTTCAGGCGTGAGCGTGCCGCGAATCATCTGCGCTGGAAGAGACAACAGGTTCCGAACGCTAGTGTACGTGTAGCGTATGCCCAAGCCAACAGTCGCCGCTGGCGAATTGGAGCGCACAAATGGAGACCCCAAACCAACGCCGATCATGGCGCGACCTTCGTCTTCGTGATATTCCGGCGTAGCGACTAGCATAACTTCCTGTCCGCGACGTTCTACTAGAAAAGAGATCGGGGAGCCAGTGTTTGCGTCTATGATCAAGCGCAGATCGCCATAAGTATGGATGGGCGCATCATTGCCGCTAATGAAAATGTCGCCGTCTTGAAAGCCCGCTTGTTGCGCCGGCGAATCCTCAAGCACAGAGGAAACCATCGTTCGGTTAGGGTCGGGTACGCCGACGCGATAGAAGAGGAAACTGTAGATTAAGATGGCGGTCAGCAGATTCATCGCCGGTCCTGCCACAAGGACGGCAAAGCGCCGCCACGGCGACGCCGCCGCCAACCCGCCTTGAACCGTCGGGTCGTTCTCTCCTTTAGGACGGATAAAGCCTCCTAGAGGAAGCCAATTTAAGGTAAATTTCGTGCCGCGCCATGTAAACAACTTGACAGCGCCCGGCGTGGGAAGACCGATGCCAAATTCTGTCACTTCGATCTTACATAAACGCGCAACGATAAAGTGACCCAATTCGTGGACGATCACCATACCGCTGAACGCGAAAATAAACACCAACCACGTTAACAGAGTTTCGTTCATTGTTATTCCTTTACGCGCCGATTATATCGCCAATTGACAAGGCGACGCGCATTCTAATTCTTTTCATATATCGGGCATTCGCAAGGTAGAATAAAGAAAATACCTTGCTTTCTCGGAGACAACCATGAACCACGATTGCATCTTTTGTAAAATCATATCCGGCGAATTGCCCAGTGCGATCGTCTTTCAGGACGAACGCGTGACAGCGTTCCGCGATATTAACCCCGCCGCTCCGACGCATATTTTGATCGTGCCAAACAAGCACATCGCCTCCGTAGAGGCGGTGGAAGAAGCGGATGAGTCGCTGATAGGCTGCCTATATCGCGCCGCGAGTCGAATTGCGCGAGAAGAGGGAATTAGCGAAGCGGGCTACCGGTTGATCACAAATACCGGCGCAAATGCCGGGCAGACAGTATTCCACTTACATGTCCATTTACTCGGCGGAAAGATGTTAAAACTTGCGTTAGATTAAGAGCATCTAGCTAT
>BQMV01000302.1 GCA_022181005.1 Anaerolineaceae bacterium
GTCGGCGTTGGCGGAAGCGTCGCCGTCTGGCAAGCGACGAGGAGCAACAAGCATCCAAAAAGAAGTTTCTTCATTCTATCTATTGTATAACACAATTGTCCGACGCGTTGCGTCGGACAATTCAGTGGAGATGCCGGGAATTGAACCCGGGTCCGAAAGACTCGACCCTCGGAAATCTACGAGCGTAGCCTGCCGGATAATGTCATCGCAAAGACCTCGGCGGGCTAGCGTCCCTGCGACCATCTGCTAGGCTTAGGCGTAGTTAGCAGAATCCTACGCGGCGCTCACACCATTGTGTCGCCCGGTCCGTCGCCGGGTGGAGGGCGGCGCGCGGTGGACGCGGTCTCATCAAGGAGACCGACTGTTATGATCTCGTCACACTAGGCGGCGAGAGGCATAGCAGCGTAGGAAGTGCGGTTGGCACTTAAGGTTTTGCGCTGCGTTAACGAGTTCGGCGCCGCTCGGCTCGCATTCCGGAACCAGCCTCTCCCGTCGAAGCCTGTCATCCCCGAATACGCTCTTAGTATATCACAGGCGCAAGTTTAAGCGTTCGTCTTGCCCTCGCATCGGCTTTATGCTAGACTACGGGCAGCGGACAGCGATCGTTCAATCGTTTTGTCATTTCATAAGCTATGAGCGCGCGAATCCTTATTATTGACGACGACCTCGACACCTTAAGATTAGTTGGCTTGATGCTGCAACGTCAGGGCTATCAGATCAGCGCGGCGACGAACGCCCAGCAAGGGTTGGATAAAGCCTTCGACGAAGACCCGGATCTGATCTTGCTGGACGTGATGATGCCGGATATAGACGGTTACGAAACCGCGCGGCGCCTGCGAGCGAACCCCTCTACCAAAGAAACGCCCATTCTCATGTTCACCGCCAAATCGCAAGCAAGCGATAGAACGCGCGGCTTTGAAGTAGGCGTGAATGATTATTTATCGAAGCCTACGCACCCTTCCGAGTTGCAAGCGCGCGTCAAAGCGTTGCTGGAGCAAGCCGGCAAGGAAAAAAACGATCGCGCCGCAATGCCAAAAAGCGACAACCGCGGTTTTGTTGTCGGTCTGATCGGCGCGCGAGGCGGGTTGGGAACGACCACCATCGCGCTCAACTTGGCGGCGGGACTGCAAGCGCGTCTCCGAAGCGACGTGATCCTCGCCGAGACTCTACCCGGACGCGGCGCGCTCGCGCTTGAACTTGGCTTAGACGCTTCCTACGGGCTGACCGACCTGCTCAGCCGAACCAAGCCAGCCGATATCACCCCTGGCAGCGTCCGCGCAGCGCTTCAACAACGTTCGTCGAGCGTCAAAGTCCTGCTCGCTTCCGATCGCCCGCGCGATATGAATTTGATCGGTCAGAACGCCAACTATCGAACGATCGTTTCGACGTTGAGCGAACTTGCCCGTTTCGTCATCTTAGACCTCGGCGCGAGTCTGCAGCCGTTCACGCAAGCGCTCCTCCCGTATTGCGACGAGCTCTTCGTAGTTCTAGAAGGCAACCCAAACGCCGTCGTCACCGCCAAAGCGCTGATCGAAGATCTACAGGCTTTTGGAGCGCCCGACCAGAATATCCACGCCATATTAAACAACCGCATCCTTTCCGACTCGCTGCCGCTCACCAGTCAAGTGCAGGAGAAACTCGGCCGCGCGATCGTCGCCGCACTCTCGCCGGCTCCAGACCTTTTCTTGCAAGCCACACGTTTACAGTCGCCTATCGTCCTCAGTCAAGCCGGCAGCCTAACTGCGCGTCAGTTCAACAAGTTAATAGATTTCATTATCGAACGCGAGGCGTTGCCGCGATGAATTCTCCTCCTGCCGCCGTGGATGCGCTTGAGGATGCGGGACGGTTATTCCGCAAAGCCAAGCGCATTCTCATCTTAACAGGCGCCGGCCTCTCCACGCCCTCGGGCATTCCCGATTTCCGCTCAGAAGGCAGCGGCTTATGGTCGCGCGACGAACCGTTGGAAGTCGCCTCGCTCAACACCTTTCGCACTGCGCCTGAAAAGTTCTTCGAATGGTTCCGTCCATTGGCTAGCCAAATTTTCAACGCACAGCCAAACGCCGCGCATCTCGCGCTTGCCGAACTCGAACAACGCGACGCGCGAGTCGCCATCGCCACCCAAAACATTGACGCGCTGCACCAAAAAGCGGGATCAACCAACGTATTCGAATTGCACGGCTCCATCTGCACGCTCTCTTGCACGCAATGTTTTAAGCGATACGAATCACCTTCTTTCTTGCAAGCCTATATCAAAAGCGGCGCGATCCCGTTATGCCCAAGTTGCAATGGAATCCTCAAGCCAGATGTGATATTGTTCGGAGAACAACTGCCGCAAGCGGCATGGAACGCGGCGCAACGTGAAACGCGTCAGGCAGACCTCATGCTGGTTGCCGGTTCTTCGTTGGAAGTTCTGCCGGTAGCGGGGCTTCCAATGCAAGCCCTCGACCGCGGCGTGCATCTGGTCATCGTCAACAACACGCCAACCTACATCAACGCCCGCGCAGACGTCGTTATTATGGACGACGTAGCGACGGCGTTGCCTGAAATCATCAAGCGAGCGCTCTATGGCTGAGATCAAAACTCAAACTCTCGGAAATTATCTGCGGCTGATCGAAATTTCTCGCGATCTTGCCTCGACCCTCGACCTCGACATCTTACTGGACGACATCATCAGCGCCGCGGCAGACATCACGCACGCCGAAGCCGCCTCAATTCTGTTATATGACGATATGGCGCGCCAGTTATATTTTCAAGTCGCCACAAATATAGACGAGCCGACCATGCGCGGAATTGTCGTGCCGCTCGACAGCAGCATCGCCGGCTGGATCGTCACGAACCGTCAATCTGTGCGCATTGAGGACGCGCACGAAGACGCGCGTTTCTTCAACAACGTGGAACAAACCGTCGGCTATTCGACCAAATCGTTATTGGGTCTCCCGCTCATCACAAAGAACAAAGTGGTCGGCGTTCTGGAGGTCATCAACAAAAAAAAGGGGAAATTCACCGATTCAGACGAGTCGATCCTCGCTGTTTTAGGCGCGCAGGCGGCAATCGCCATCGAAAACGCGCGTCTCTTTCAGCAGTCCGATTTGATTCAAGAGTTCGTGCACGAGCTGCGCACACCGCTCGCCTCGCTCGGCGCCGCCACTTATTTATTGCTGCGTCCGGAAATGTCGCGCGAACAGCGCGATCAGATCGTGAATAATATCCATAATGAAACATTACGCCTGAACTCGCTGGCTTCGTCGTTCCTCGATCTGGCGCGGCTCGAATCGGGGCGCGTACAATTCCGCAAAACGCGCTTCAGCGCAGCAGACTTGCTCTACGAAACGCGCGACGCGATGATGGGCAAAGCCCAAGAGACGAACATCCAAGTCCGCGTGGACGCGCCGAACGACATGCAGCTCATGGAAGCCGACCGCGACAAGATTAAACAGGTATTGCTCAACCTTGTCAGAACGCTATCA
>BQMV01000303.1 GCA_022181005.1 Anaerolineaceae bacterium
TCGAAGGAAGGATCGGCGGCGTTTCAGATTCTCTCCACTTCTTCAACGTGGATACTCGCCCTTTGAACGCCTCATACTTCGACTGGAAAGCCGACTCGGCTTCTTTGAGCGACTCGAACGCCTTGAACTCTGCGCCAGCGAATCCCTTCACCTGCTTCTCGCACTCCGCCCATGAGGTAAAGATTCCGGTCTTACGTCCCTTCCAAACGACGTAGAATTTCCGCTTTATCATCTTCGCTCGCAAAGGTCATCCGCCATCCGCAAGGAAATTATTTGACGAGCAACTCGACCGAATCCATCGCAAACCACGAACCGTCTTGCGCGTTGATATCTTGAATTTCAACGCGAATAGCCGAACCTGATAACAGCCCGCCAATATTGATCATCGTTTCAAACGCGCCGGGCGCGCCAAAACCGGCTGAGGTCACAGTGAAAGAGCCGGCGGACAGCTCCACGCCGCCCATATCGTAGATGCGATACGCAAAGGTGTTTTCAAAGGGAGCGATAGCAAAACTGCCTTTCACAAGGACCGAACTAAACGCCTCCGCACCATTGACTGGAGACTCAATAGCAATCGTTCGCGGGCTGCCGCTAGGAGTGAACGTAACGTAATCGCTCATTACCAACTGGTTGTCAACCAATTGATAATGACGTTGGTTATGAAGCGTGGGACAGCAAAACGGGTCTTCTGCGGCATGCGTGACGGCGTCTAAGAACACTTCGCCGCCTTCGATCGTCAGCGCGTTAATCGCCGGCCTATCGTCTACAAACGTGGAGGTTTGGAAAACAGGCTCGCCGTTTATCAGCGAGTAGGTCGCAATAAAAACAAAAACGCCCGAACCGCCATAATTTTCAGCGACGACGGCCGCAACTTCATCCATGCCGTCGCCATTCAAGTCGCCGCGCGCGACAAAGTCCGTCATATTGATTGTAATGAGATCAGCGTCACCGGGCGCACCTTCGCTGTACCGTCCATCTACAAGTTGCACAACCCGCGGCGAGTCGGTCATACCAAGTTGGTATTGTGCGTTACGAATCTGCTTGTCGTATTCCGGCGCGGGGGCGGGCAACATCGTCGAGGTCGGCGAGGCTGCCGTCGCCTCGAAAGGAGTCGAAACGGTCGTCGCCGCAGGAGTCGTGGGAGCGCATCCAAACAAAAGGAGAGAGACGAGCGCCGCAACAAGCGCGCCGTATTTAGGGCGCAATAGTGAAAAAATGTGTAACGTCATGATTTGTCTCCATTCGGCTCAATTAACCGAGGTATTCAAGAACCGTCGCTTCGCCCTGACCAACGCCCACGCATAAAGTCGCCAGCCCATATCTCACGTTGCCGCGCAACGCCATCTCATGCACGAGGGTTGTGATCAGCCTTGCGCCCGAACAACCGAGCGGGTGACCAAGAGCGATCGCGCCGCCGTTAACGTTAACGATTTCAGGGTCAAATTTTAAGTCTTCCATCACCGCCAGCGCTTGCACGGCAAAGGCTTCATTGAGTTCGATCAAGCCAACGTCTTCCATCTGTAAGCCCGCGCGTCGTAAGACCTTTCGCGTCGCGGGAATAGGACCGTATCCCATCACGTGCGGCGGGACTCCAGCCACAGCCGAGGCGACGATTCGCGCAAGCGGTTTGAGATTCAATGCGTTAACTTTTTCTTCGCTCATAACCAGCAACGCTGCTGCGCCGTCGTTGAGTCCGGATGAATTTCCCGCCGTTACAGTTCCGCTTTCTTTTGCGAACGCGGGCTTGAGTCTCGCCAATGATTCCATCGTCGTGTCGCGGCGCGGGCGCTCGTCAACCGAGACGAGTTTAGCGTCGCCTTTTTTTTGATGGACGAAAATTGGGAGAATTTCTTTTTCGAATCTTCCCGAATCAATCGCCGCGACAGCGCGTTGATGACTCAACAACGAAAACTCATCCTGTTTCTCGCGCGTAATATGCGGACGCTCGCGCGCGATGTTTTCGGCGGTTTCGCCCATCGAGTGCGTTCCATATACTTCTTTCATCTTCGGATTCGGGTAGCGCCAGCCGAGCGCGGTGTCCCACGCGGTTAAATTGCCAAACGAGAAACCCGCCTCGGCTTTCGGGACAGAATACGGTGCGCGGCTCATCGACTCGACTCCGCCGGCGATGAACACATCGCCCTCTCCGGCTTTAATCGCGCGCGCGGCTTGATTAATCGCATTCAACCCTGATGCGCACAAACGATTCACGGTCACGCCGGCAACCTCGACAGGCAGTCCCGCTAACAATGCGGACATGCGCGCAACATTGCGATTGTCCTCGCCCGCCTGATTCGCGCATCCAAAAATTACTTCCTCAACAAGCGCGGGGTCAAGATCAGAACGTCGCATTATCTCGCGAATCACAAGCGCCGCCATATCGTCGGGACGAAGCGGAGAAAGCATCCCACCAAGCGCGCCAATGGGCGTGCGAATCGCATCCACAATCACTGCTTCGGTCATGTCGTCTCCAATTTTATTATCTCTTAATAATTATACTCGTTGCAAGAAAGGTTTCATCGCATTCCGCAAAGCCTCGCTCGCGCCGGATATTAATGGGCAATTTTAAATTGCAGAAGCGCGTTCTATAAATTAGAATTGGCGGCGGGACAGTTCGCATGCGCGCAGGTTCTTCCAGCGCCCGACGACATTGCGTTCAAATTCAGCCCGCTTATATTGATTGATGACAAAACCTTATTTGATCTCCATTCACACTGTCAAGTCCCATCTACGGTTCTTTCTTTATGGATGAGTATACGCTGATCGGCGCCGCGCTCCTGCTGTTATTTAGCGTATTAGTCAGTAAAATCTCCGATCGTTTCGGCGTTCCCGCGCTCCTATTATTCCTTGTTCTAGGAATGCTGGTCGGTTCAGAAGGATTCGGCGGGATCTATTTCGACGATTCCGCGCTGGCGCAACTCGTCGGCGTTATCGCCTTGATCCTGATCTTGTTCTCCGGCGGGCTGAGCACAGAATGGCAACAGGTTCGTCCTGTGCTAAAAGAGGGCGCGTTGCTCGCCACGTTCGGAGTCTTTATCACCGCCGTTATTGTGGGGCTTTTCGCCAGCGCAATTCTTGGGCTTCCTCCGCTTACAGGTCTGCTTCTCGGCTCAATCGTTTCTTCCACAGATGCAGCCGCGGTTTTCTCCGTACTCCGCTCCAAAGGCGTCAGTCTTAAGGGAAGTCTCAAGCCGCTGCTTGAGCTAGAATCGGGCAGCAACGATCCTATGGCAATCTTTCTCACCGTAGGGTTAATTCAGTTAATTACACAGCCTCAATCCTCTTTAGCCAGCTTACTAGCGCTGTTTGCACAACAAAT